>NZ_JAAGPG010000867.1:0-2142 GCF_017104665.1 Burkholderia sp. Se-20378
TGGGTCGTCGACACCGCGCTCGACGGCGAAGACGGCGCATGGAAAGCCGTCGAATTCGACTACGACGTGGTCGTGCTCGACGTGATGCTGCCGAAGCTGGACGGCTTCGGCGTGCTGCGCGCATTGCGCGCGCAGAAGCAGACGCCCGTCATCATGCTGACCGCGCGCGACCGCGTCGACGACCGCGTGCGCGGGCTGCGCGGCGGCGCCGACGACTACCTCACCAAGCCGTTCTCGTTCCTCGAGCTGATCGAACGGCTGCGCGCGCTGACACGTCGTGCACGCGTGCAGGAATCGACGCTGATCTCGATCGGCGACCTGCGGGTCGACCTGATCGGCCGCCGCGCCACGCGCGACGGCACACGGCTCGACCTGACCGCGCAGGAATTCCAGTTGCTCGGCGTGCTCGCACGGCGCAGCGGCGAGGTGCTGTCGAAGACGACCATCGCCGAACTCGTGTGGGACGTGAACTTCGACAGCAACGCGAACGTCGTCGAAACGGCGATCAAGCGGCTGCGCGCGAAACTCGACGGCCCGTTCACGGACAAGCTGCTGCACACGATCCGCGGGATGGGCTACGTACTCGAGGCGCGCGAGGACGGCGACACCGAGAGGCCGGCATGAAACGCTCGATCGTCCTGCGGCTGTCGGCGATGTTCGGCATCGTGTCGCTGCTCGTGTTCACGCTGGTGGGCTGCGGGCTGTTCGTGATGATGGAGCGCCAGTTGTTCGCCGAGCTGCGCGCGACGCTCGACACGCGCGCCAAGGTCGCCGAGATGATCGTGTCGCATGCGCTCACGCCCCAGCGCGGGCGTCTCATGCAGGAAAAGCTCGCCGACCTCGAACCGCCCGACGGTTCGACGCGCTACCAGGTCGACACCACGAACCCGGACTTCCGCTTTGGCCAGCCTGTCGACGGGGTGCCCGTCGGCGCACCGTTCGGCGCCTTCCAGCAATACGCGCTGAACCACAGCACCTACGACGTGATGACGAAGACCGTCACGGTGGCCGGCAATGGCGAGCGGCCGACGCTGAAGCTGGTCGTCGCCAGCTCGTGCGAGCGCACGCAGCGGATGCTGCGCCGCTTCGGCTGGACGCTCGCCGGGCTGATCACGATCGCGACGATCATTACGCTGCTGCTGAGCCGCGCGGTGGCCCGCTTCGGGCTCGCGCCGCTCGACCGGCTGTCGCAGGATGCTTCGGCGATCAGTCTCACGAACCGCCGCCAGCGGCTGCAGACCGACGCGCTGCCGGCCGAGTTGCGCGACCTTGCCACGTCGTTCAACGGTGCGCTCGACCGCATCCAGCAAACCTACGCGCGGCTCGAGGCGTTCAACGCGGACGTCGCGCACGAACTGCGCACGCCGATCAGCATCCTGATCGGCCAGACCCAGGTCGCGCTGACCAGCCGCGACCGCACGGTCGAGCGGATGCAGCAGACGCTGCAGTCGAACCTCGAGGAATTCGAGCGGCTGCGCGTGATCATCAACGACATGCTGTTCCTGTCGCGCAGCGACCGCGGCGAACGGGCGACCGACCTGAAGGACGTGTCGCTCGCCGACGAAGTGCGGCGCATGCTCGACTTCCTCGAAATCCCGCTCGACGAGGCGCAGTTGCGCGCCGAGCTGCACGGCGATGCGCGCGCGGCCGTCGATCCGTCGCTGTTCCGCCGCGCGATGACGAACCTGCTGATCAACGCGATCCAGCATTCGGCGCCCGGCGCGACGCTCAGCGTGACGATCGTGCGCCGTGACACGCTGGTCGAAATGTCCGTCGCGAACCCCGGCGAGCCGATCGACCCCGCCCGGCGTTCGCACGTGTTCGAGCGCTTCTACCGGCTCGAGGAAGCCCGCGCGAACAGCAAGGAGAACCACGGGCTCGGGCTGTCGATCGTCAAGGCCGTCGCCGAGATGCACGGCGGCAGCGTGTTCGTCGCCTGCTCGGGCGGCATCAACACGTTCGGGTTCTCGGTCTCGACGCAACCCTGCGCCGGCGGCCCGTTGCGCCCGGCCGACCTGCACGATACCCGGCCGGCACACGCGCCCCGCGCGTTGCACTGACGGCGGCCGCGCGGCCGCCCGCCGAGGGCAGTTTTCTTCAATACGGGCCCGTTCGGCTCCCGTAGTCTCGATGCGATTTTCG
>NZ_JAAGPG010000868.1:0-2333 GCF_017104665.1 Burkholderia sp. Se-20378
TTTTTTACATTCCACTGCTACTATCCGCTTCATCCCGCTGGCCCACGCTCTTTCCCTCCCCGCCGATGCCCGCCCGTCCTGCGTGAGCGGCCTCGCGCGCAGCGCCGTGCGCGCCGCGGCGCAGGTCGAACCCGAACCGCTGGCGAGCGACGTCGCGGCGATCATCTTCACGTCCGGCACGACGGGCGCGCCCAAGGGCGTGATGATGACGCACCGCGGCGTGCTGCATTTCGCGCGCGTCTCCGCGCAATCGCGTGCGCTGGGGCCCGACGACAAGGTCTACGCGTACGCGCCGATGACGCACATCTTCGGGCTGGGCACGGTGCTGCTCGCGTCGCTGCATGCGGGCGCCGCGCTCGAGATGCGCGCGCGGTTCGAGCCGGCCGAGCTGTTCGACGCGCTCGCACACCGGCGCGTGAGCCAGGTGCAAGGCCCGCCGATGCTGTTTGCCCGCCTGCTTCAGCACGGCGAGGAACAACACATCGCGCACCCCGACGCCCCGCATCTGCGCTACCTGTACGCCGGCGCCGGGCCGCTCGACAGCGCGCTCAAGCAGAAGGTCGAAACGATGTTCGGCCAGACCCTGCATCACGGCTACGGGTTGTCGGAATACGCGGGCTCGCTGCACGCGACGCGGCTGGGCGAAACGCGCCACGACACCAGCGCGGGCTACGCTTTTCCGGGCGCCGAACTGCGCATCGTCGATCCGGCCAGCGGCCGCACGCTGCCGGCCGGCGCGCGCGGCGAAATCTGGCTGCGCGGCACGGGCCTGATGCCCGGCTATTTCCGCGACCCGGACGCCACGGCCGACGTGATGCGCGACGGCGGCTGGTACGCATCGGGCGACCTCGGCGAACTGCACGACGACGGCGCACTGTTCATCGTCGGACGGCTCAAGGACATGATCATCCGCTCCGGCTTCAACGTGTATCCGGGCGAAGTGGAACAGGCGCTCAACGGTTTCCCCGGCATCCGGAATTCCGCCGTGGTCGGCCAGAAGGAAGCGGACGGCAACGAGGCCGTCGTCGCATTCGTCGAACTCGTCGATGCCACGCATCCGCTCGACGAAGCCGCGTTGCGCCAGTATCTGCGCGAACGGCTCGCCGCCTACAAGCACCCGGCGCGCATCCTCCCCATCGATGCGTTGCCGTTCAACGGCAACGGCAAGCTCATGCGGCGGGAATTGCTGGCGCGGCTGTAGCGCGCGAAACAGTGCCGGCGCGGTTTCCCCTTCTCCGAAAAAACCGCAAAATCTGCAAACCCGCCGACCCTACATTGCTCCTCCAGGAGCCCGCAATTGAAAACCCGAACCCTGACCCAATACGCCCGGCGCATGGACCCCGTCCTGCGCTGGCTGGCAAGCCATCCCGACGCCGACCCGGATCTGTATCTGCTGGCCGACCTCGCGTGCTTGTCGCCGTATCACTTTCATCGCGTCTACCGCGCGATGCTCGGTGAGACGGTGAATGCCACCGTGCAGCGCATTCGCATGCACCGTGCGGCGGTCGCACTGGGCGGGACCGGGGTGCCATTGCGCGACGTTGCGCAGCGCGCCGGCTATACGTCGGACGCTGCCTTCAACCGCGCGTTCGGTGCGACCTTCGGCCTGTCGCCGGGGCGCTACCGCGCGGCCCGCTCCGTTCCGTTCAATCCACAGGAGCTCGGCATGTATCCCGTTACCATCGAAACCTTCCCCGGCGCCGTACTGGCCGCATTGCCGCACCACGGCAGCTATCAGGAAATCGGCCCGGTGTTCACCCGCGCCTTCATGCTGGCCGCCGCCCGCGGCCTGGCGCGCCCCGAGGCGATCGGCTTCGGCGTGTATTTCGACGATCCCGAGCAGGTGCCGGCCGACCGGCTGCGCTCGATGGCCGGCATGTCCGTCGCGCCCGACGCCGAGGTGGGCGACGAGCTGGAACGCTTCGAGATCCCCGCCGGCCGCTGCGCGATCCTGACCTACACGGGGCCGTACAACGAGATGGACCGGCCGTATAACTGGATGTTCTCCGAATGGCTGCCCGCGAGCGGCATGGTGCCGGCCGACTTCCCGATGTTCGAGCAGTACCTGAACGACCCGCGCAGCACGCCGCCCGCGCAGTTGCAGACGCGCATCTGCATGCCGGTGAAGTAAGCGCCGCGCGGCCCCGGCGGAAGCACGCCGGGGCCTGCCGGCGATGGCCTGTCCCGGCCGCGCGCATCCGCCGGGGAAACCACGACCGCCCTGGACGCGGCTCACGCCGATCACGGGCGCTCTCTAACCCAGCCAGCGCGCATCGGGCCAGTCGCCCTGGTCGAACGTGGCCTTCACGCAGTCGAGCAGCACGGCAACCACG
>NZ_JAAGPG010000869.1:0-2460 GCF_017104665.1 Burkholderia sp. Se-20378
GGCGCGCGAACGCCGGCTGCCGGTCGTGATGCTGCGCCGTCCGCCGCTGCCCGACGCCGACCGTGCGTTCGATTCGGCCGCGGCGCTCATCGACGCGCTCGATCCGGCCGCGCACGCGTGAGGCTGCGCGGCGGATCATTCAATGAATTGACGGAGATTTTTCGATGACGGTGTATTTCATCGGCGCGGGCCCCGGCGACCCGGAGCTGATCACGGTGAAGGGCCAGCGCCTCGTGCGCACGTGCCCGGTGATCCTGTATGCGGGTTCGCTGGTGCCGGCCGCCGTGCTCGACGGCCATCGCGCGGAACAGGTCGTCAATACGGCCGAGCTCGACCTCGACGCAATCGTCGCGCTGCTCGCCGGCGCTCACGCGAAAGGGCAGGATGTCGCGCGCGTGCATTCGGGCGACCCGTCGCTGTACGGCGCGATCGGCGAGCAGATTCGCCGCTTGAAAGCGCTCGGGATTCCATACGAAATCGTGCCCGGCGTAACGGCCACAGCGGCGTGCGCGGCGACGCTCGGCGTCGAGCTGACGCTGCCCGGCGTCGCGCAGACGGTGATCCTCACGCGCTTCGCGGGCAAGACGACGATGCCGGAAGGCGAAACCCTCGGCTCGCTCGCCGCGCACCGCGCGACGCTCGCGATCCATCTCGGCGTGCGCCATCTCGCCCGCATCGTCGACGAAGTGCTGCCGCATTACGGCGCCGATTGCCCGGTCGCGGTGATCTATCGTGCGAGCTGGCCCGATGAAGCGCGCGTGACCGGCACGCTCGCCGACATCGTCGGCAAGGTGCAGGGCACGCAGATCGAGCGCACGGCGCTGATCCTGATCGGGCCCGTGCTCGACGCCGAAGGGTTCGCGGATTCGACGCTGTACGCGAGCGCGGACTGATTGCACACGGAGCGGGCGCTTTCGGGCAGACTGGACCACTTCGCGCGATCACGGCGCGGCGCGCAAGCCACCTTACAAGGGCAACGTTGAATGGGTACGCGTATTCGATCGGGCCTGTTCGGTCTGGCGGGAATGACGGCTGCTCTGCTCGCGGCATCCACGGCCCACGCCGCCGGTGAAGCGAACGAAGCCCGCGCCGTGCCTTTTGTCGAGATCGCGAAAACCGCCGTGCCCGATCGCGACTGGCCGCGCAAGGTTTGCGCGTTGGCGTCGGCATCGTGCGGCGCGCCCGGCCGGCCCGACGACGCGGACGAGGCGCCGTCGCTGTACCGAGCCAAAAACGACACGTCGGGCAACTACTACGCGATCCTGCCGGGCCCGCAGTTGCTGAAAGTGAGTTTCGCGTCCGCCGCCGGCTGGAAAGTCGTGCAGCGGTGGGATTTCTCCGACTACCAGCCCGCCGACCGGGTCGAAGGCGACGGCAAACCGCCGCCACTCCGGATCTACCCCGCGCTGTATCCGCTGGGCGGCGAGCGTTTCGCGGTCGCGGTGCTGGCCGGTTGGTCCGAAAGTTACTCAGGCGGTGGCGGAGGCTGGGAAAACGCCGACTTCGTCGAACTGCGGCCGAACGGCGGCCATGCCCGCGCACCACGCGTATCGAAGCTGCCGTTCAGCTGCAGCAAGCAGATTCGCGCGTGCTTCACCGAGAACGACTATCAGCACTCGCCGCATTGCAGCGAAGACTTCGACGGTGCCTTGCGGCTGCGCTTCGTGCCCGGTGCGAGCGCCGGCAATCTCGACTGGATCGCCACCTGGAAGGAGAGCCATTGGCCAGGCCAGGAACCGCAAAGCAAGACCGGGCATACGTCGGTTTCCGTCACGTTGCCGGCAGGACGGGACCCGGTCGCCGCAGGCAATGCGCTGCGCGACAAGATCCCGTTTTGCGAGCCGCTCAACTGAGCGGCGGCCGCTGCTACGCACGCGCCGCGTGCAGCACCCGCTTTGGCGCAAACCCTGCCGCCAGTGCAAACAGCGCGACACACAGGCAAGCCATCGCGATCCATGCGGGCGTCAGGTCCGCGAGGTGCTGGCGCACGATGCCTGCGGCGAATGGAAACAGCCCGGCGATCAGGTAGCCGATGCCCTGGACGAACCCCGTCAGCGACGCGGCATCGGCCGGTGTCGCGGCATGGTCAACGGTGACGATCAGCGACAGCGGAAACAGCGCGCCGATCCCCGCGCCCATCAACAGCGCCGCCGGCAACGCGAGCGCTTCCGGTGCGGCCAGCATCACCAGCAAGCCGACGAACAGCGACGCGATCGCCGCATGCAGCGCGGGCCGGCGATCGGGCAGGCGGTCGATCGTCGCCGAGATCGTCAGCCCCGCGACGACTTCCGCGAGCGTCACGCCGCCGAGCAGGCTGCCGGCGCCCGTCGGCGACCAGCCGAGCCGCATGTAGTACGGCGGCAGCCACGCGAGCACGAGCGTGTACGCGCCGGGCGCGGAGATCGGAAAGGGGGCGTGTAGGGACAAGGGGGGGGGCAGGCGGTCGAGGCGCGGGGGGGG
>NZ_JAAGPG010000870.1:0-2124 GCF_017104665.1 Burkholderia sp. Se-20378
TGCCGTCGACATGGAGTCGCATATCGCGGCGGCCTTCGCGGCCGCGCGCGGCGTCCCGTTCGCGGTGTGCCGCGCGATCGTCGATCCGGCGTGGCGCACGTTGCCGAGCGCGGCAACGGCCGGCCTGCGCGACGATGGCAGCACGGCGATCCTGCCGATCCTGCGTGAACTGCTGAAGCAGCCGTCGCAGCTCGGCCCGCTGCTGCAGGTCGCGAGCGACGCGCGCGCGGCGCGCACGACGCTGATCCAGGCGCGGCACGCGTTCGAGCGTGCCGGCGCGATGCGGATCGTTTGAGCGGCACGGGCCGCCTTTCTCGCCCTTCTCCTCCCGGTTTTCCGCTTTTCCCGGATTTCGCGGACAAAAAAAGAGCGCTGCATCTGCAGCGCTCTTTGTCTTTGCGGCGACGGTCGTTGCAGCGTTACTTCTGCACGGCCGGACTGCTCGCAGGCGTCGCCGGTGCGGCCGCCGATGCCGCAACCGGTGCAGCGGCCGAAGCAGCAGCAGGCGCGCTCGCGGGCATCGCGTTGTCCGCACCCGGATCGTCGTACTGCGGCAGCCCCGGCGCGGCCGGCGCATTGTTCGGCGTGGCGCCCGATGCACCGCCCGACTCGCCCGGATCCTCGTAGTTCGGCAACCCCGGCACGGCCGGCGTCGCGGCCGGCACGGCGCCCGATTCACCCGGTTCGTTGTAAGTCGGCAGCGTGGCCGACGACGACTGGCTGCGATACGTCAGCGACTTGCGCTGCTGCAGGTAGGCGTCGCGCACGAACGAATACGGATCGAGCGCGGCCTGCTTCAGCAGGTCAGTCGCGCCGAGCAGGTCCGAACGCGCGCTGATGAACTGCGCGATGTACATCGGGTTGCGCGCGGCCGGCTCGATGTAGTTCAGCAGGTTGAAGCGCACGTCCACCGCGCGGCCGACGCCGTCGCGGACCGTGCTCGGCCCGAACACGGGCAGCACGAGGTACGGGCCCGACGGCATGCCCCAGCGCGCCATCGTCAGGCCGAAGTCCTGGTGATGTTTCGGCAGCCCGGCCGGCGTCGCGATGTCGATCAGGCCGGCGACGCCGAACACCGAGTTCATCGCCACGCGCATCAGATCCTCGGTGGCATCGGTGATGCGGAGCTGCAGCAGGTTGTTCGCGATGTTGCCGAGATCGCCGAGGTTCGAGAAGAAGTTGCTGATCGCGGTGCGCACGGGCGTCGGCGTGACCTTCTGGTACCCCTTCGCGATCGGCTGGGCGATGTTCGTGTCGACGGTGTCGTTGAACTTGTACATCGCCCGGTTCATCGGCTCGAGCGGGTCGTTGGGGTTGCGGTTCGGTCCCGTCGCGCAGCCGGACAGCACTGCGCTGGCGGCAACGGTCGCCGCAATGATTCGCACCTTATTCATTGATTCCTTGCGATTGGTTCTTGGCGCGTTTGACGCGCGGTTTGCCCATCAGGACGGGCTGGAACACCACGGCGCCGATCAGCGTGCAGGTCAGGGCCAACGCGAGCAGCTTGCCCATGCTCGACGTGCCCGGGTGGTGCGACAGCCACAGGCTGCCGAATGCGGTCGCCGTCGTCGCGGCGCTGAACAGGACGGCATGCGTGAGGCTCGAGTGCAGCAACCCGGTTTGCCCCGCGCGCCACGCCATCACGAAATACACCTTGAACGCGACGCCGACGCCGAGCATCAGCGGCAGCGCGATGATGTTCGCGAAGTTGAGCGGCATGCCGAGCACGACGCACAGCTCGAGCGTCACGACGCCCGACACGAGCAGCGGCACCAGCGTGCGCAGCACGTCGCCGAAGCGACGCAGCGTGACCCACAGCAGGATCGTGATCGAGATGATCGACCACAGCGCCGCATGCAGGAACGCGCTGATGATCGTGTCGGCCGAATGCAGGATCGAGATCGGCCCGCCGGTCGTGCCCGGCTCCGCGGCTTTCACGGTCTTCGCGAAGCGGCGCAGCATCGTGTCGTCGTTCGGGTCGACGCCCTTCGGCACCTTCGGCGAGATCTGCACGAGCGCGTGGCCGTCCGGCGCGACCCAGTCGCGCACGAGCTGCGGCGGCAGCGATGCGCGCGTGATGTCCTGCGGCTGCAGCAGCGACGCGAGCTGGTTGAGCGCGATGCG
>NZ_JAAGPG010000871.1:0-2457 GCF_017104665.1 Burkholderia sp. Se-20378
GTCGGCCAGGTGCGTGCGCGGCGGGCTTCGGCGGCGAGCGTGGCTTCGCAGGCCGTGCAGGCGACGCGCGACGCGGGCGCGGATGCGACGGCATTGCCGCCTGAAGGGGCGGGCGCGGTGCGTGCAGGGGCAGCGTGTTCGATCGTCGACATCGCGTCACCCCAGCACGTTCGCATAGACCTGCTGCGCGAAGCGCTGCGGGTCGGTACTCTTCTTCAGCACGCTGATGCGGCGGAAGTCGTCCGCGTAGAACGCGATTTCCTGCTGCAGGTCGACGTTGGTCGGGTGGTGGTTGTAGGTGAGCGTCGCGTAGAGCTTGCGCAGGTCCTCGGGGCTGATCTTCGGCGAATACTTCGCGAACACCTTCGCGGCTTCGTTCGGGTTGTCGTGCGTGAACTCGGTGGCCTGCACGATCGAGCGCGCGAGTGCGGCGGCCGACGGCCGGTCGTTGCGCACGAGGTCGCCGCGCGCGCCGATCACGCAGCACACCTTGCGCGCGTATTCGCCGGACAGGTTCGTCGCCAGTTCCGTGTACGCACCGTTGCTGCGCTTTTCGAGCAGATAGAGATTCGGGTCGCCGTCGGCGATCGCGTGGATCTCGCCCTTGTCGACCGCCACGCCGAGCAGGTCGGCCGGATACTGCCGCCACGTGATGTCGCGCTCGGGATCGATCCCGTTCTTCGCGAGCAGGATCGAGAAGAAGTGCTTGCCAGGCGCAGCCAGATCGCTGACGCCGACCGTCTTGCCCTTCAGCGCCTGCAGCGTCGTCACGCCGGCCGCCTTCGCGCCGAGCAGCCGCACGCAGCCGCCATGCGAGCTGCCGATGATCTTCACGTCGAAACCGGCTTCGAGCGGCTTCAACCAGCGGTGGATCATCCCGACCGCCGCATCGGCCTTGCCGGTCGCGATCGATTCGAGCAACTGGTCGGTCGAGCCGCTGTAGTTGATCAGCTCGACCTTCAGGCCGTTCTTCTCGAAGAAGCCGCGCTCCTGCGCGACGACGATCGGCGTCAGGCAGAACGCGTTCTGGTTCCACGCGAACGTGAGCTTTTTCAGCGGGGGCGCGGACCAGGCCTTGCGGCCCAGCGTGATCGCGGGCGCGGCGAGCGCGACGGCGCCGGCGGCGCGCAGCAGCTTGCGGCGTTGGTCGTCGTGCGCGTCGGCGGGTGCGGTGGTTCGGGTCATGTGGTCTGGTCTCCGGTCGTGCGGAATGGCGCTCAGTCGAGCAGGTCCGGTTCGTCGGCGACGACGCGCGCGAACAGGCTGTCGAATGCATGCAGCGCACCCTCGGGGCCGCCGATCTGGCCGTGCGTGTGGCGTGCGGTCGCGTGATCGATCGGCTGCGGCGTGCCGGCCGCTTCGGCCAGCAGTTGCGTGTGCGCGGCGTTGTCGAGCGCGATGTACCACCACGCGGCGGCCTCGACCGTCGGGCCGGCGGTCAGGATCCCGTGGTTCTTCAGGATCACGCCCTTGTGCGTGGCGCCGTCCGGCTTTACGAGTGCCTCCGCGATCCGCGCGCCTTCGCTCGTGTCGACGACCATCCCCGTGAAGTCGTCGAACAGTGCGTGGTCTTCATAGAACACGCAGGCGTCCTGCGTGAGCGGATCGAGCGGGCGGCCGAGCGTCGACCACGCCTTGCCGTACGTCGAGTGCGTATGCGCGGCGGCGACGAGATGCGGATGCGCTTCGTGGATCGCCGCATGGATCGCGAATGCCGCCTTGTTCAGCGGCCGCGTGCCGATCGCGGTTTCGCCGCGCGCATTGACGAGCAGCAGGTCGGACACCTTGATCTGTGAGAAATGCACGCCGAGCGGATTCACCCAGAAGTGGTCGGGCAGCTCGGGGTCGCGTGCGGTGATGTGGCCGGCGAGCCCCTGTGCGAAGCCGAAGCGTGCGAACAGGCGGAATGCGGCCGCGAGCCGTTCCTGACGGTGACGGCGCTCGGCGGCGACGTCGATGCGCGGTGCCGGCGGATCGAACCAGAAATGCTGGCGCGGCGCGTCGGCGAGTTCGAGGCCCGATGCGGTACGGACGGGCGAGGAAAGGACGGCGGACATGATGGCGTAGGGCTCCGTATGGCTCCGTTGGGCTCAGGCCGCGTGGCGTGCCGCGTCGCGGGCGGCGACGGCGCTGCGCACGCGCGGAATCAGTTCGCGGCCGTAGTCGATTGCGTCCTCCAGCGGATCGAAGCCGCGGATCAGGAACGTCGTTACGCCGAGGTCGTAGTAGTCGAGCAGTGCGTCGGCGACCTGTTCGGGCGTGCCGACGAGCGCCGTGGAATCCGAGCGCGCGCCGGTGAGCTTCGCGACCTGGGTCCCCAGCCGTTGGTCGACGCGCGAGCCGCGATCGGCGGCGGCGGGCGGGGGCTCGGAGGAGCACCCGTCTGAACTCCAGTCACGGGTGGGAACCTCGTATGCCGTCTTCTGCGTGAAAAAAAAAAAAGAACCAGCGAGAAAA
>NZ_JAAGPG010000872.1:0-2208 GCF_017104665.1 Burkholderia sp. Se-20378
AGCCGCCGCCACGCTTGCGACGCGCACGCGGCGGCCGGGCTTCACAACATTCATCGATTCAGCTTCCGGATACGTTCGGCCGGCGTGATGATGTCGGTCAGGCGAATGCCGAACTTGTCGTTGACGACCACGACTTCGCCCTGCGCGATCAGGCAGCCGTTCACAAGCACGTCCATCGGCTCGCCGGCCATGCCGTCCAGTTCGACGACCGAACCCTGCGCGAGCTGCAGCAGGTTGCGGATCGCGATCTTCGTGCGGCCGAGCTCCACGGTCATCTTGACCGGGATGTCGAGGATCATCTCGATGTCGTTGTGCGTCGAGCTTGCCGCGGCCTTCGACAGCGGCTGGAACACGCCGGCGCCCGTCGCGCCCGCCTGCACCGGCTGCTGGTTCTGCTCGGCGAGCGCGGCCGCCCAGTCGTCCATGCCCGGATCTTCTTCCGCCGCGGCCGGCGCCGCCTGCGCGGCGGCGGCCGATGCCGCGAGGGCCGCGTCGGCCATCGCTTGTGCGTCGTCCTCGGGCGTCTGGTTCAGCTCACTCATATCCACCTTCCTTCATCGAATCGCCCGCGCTGATCATCTTCTGCACGCGCAACGCGTATTGACCATTGAAAATTCCGTAGCCGCATTCCATCACCGGCACGCCGTCGACCCTCGCGGTGATCGTGTCCTCGATTTCCAGCGGCAGCACGTCGCCCGCGCGCAGGTTCAGGATCTTCTCGAAGTTTGACGAAATCTCGGCGAGGTTCGCGGTCAGCTCGACCTCGGCGGCCTGCACCTGCTGCGACAGCACGCGCACCCAGCGGCGGTCGACTTCGAGCGCCTCGCCCTGGATCGGCGAGCTGAGTACGTCGCGGATCGGTTCGATCATCGAGTACGGCATGCAGATGTGCAGCGTGCCGCCCGTCGGCCCGAACTCGATCGAGAACTGCGTGACGATGACGATCTCGTTCGGCGTCGCGACGTTTGCGAACTGCGTGTGCATTTCCGAGCGCACGAATTCGAACTGCAGCGGCCGCACGCTCTTCCACGCGGTCGTGTAGTGCTCGAACACGAGGTTCAGCAGCTTGCCGATGATCCGCTGCTCGGTGGCCGTGAAGTCGCGGCCCTCGACGCGTGTGTGAAAGCGCCCGTCGCCGCCGAACAGGTTGTCGACGACGAAGAACACGAGGTTCGGGTCGAACACGAACAGCGACGTGCCGCGCAACGGCTTCACGTGCACCAGGTTCAGGTTCGTCGGGATCGGCAGGTTGCGGGTGAACTCGCTGTACTTCTGCACCTTCACCTGGCTGACGGAGATTTCCGCCGTGCGCCGCATGAAGTTGAAGATGCCGATCCGCAGCAGGCGCGCGAAGCGATCGTTGATGATCTCGAGGCCGGGCATCCGGCCGCGGACGATCCGCTCCTGCGTCGCAATGTTGTAGGGGCGGACGCCCGATGTGTCGCGCTGCTCGTCGACTGAATCGGCTTCGCCCGTGACGCCCTTGAGGAGGGCATCGACCTCCTCCTGGGACATGAACTCCTGGTGACCCATACGCGCTCCTTTCTCGGCCGCGTTACTGGACGACGAACTCGGTGAACAGCACGTCGTCGACCTTCGCGCGCTGGTTGCCCGGCTGCGTCGGCTGCTCGATCAGCTCCCGCAGTTCCTTCGCGAGCGAACGTTTGCCGTCCGGCGTCGCGAGATCCTCGGGATGCTTGTTCGACAGCGCGAGCAGGATCCGGCTGCGGATCTCCGGCATCCGCGCGGTCAGTTGCTCCTGCGCCTTCGGGTCGGTGAGCTTGAGCGACAGGCCGACGCGCAGATAGTGCTGCGCGCCGTCGTCGGACTGCAGGTTCACGGTCAGCGGGTCGAGCGGGAAGAACACCGGCGCAGCCAGCGGCGCCGGCTCGGCGGGCGCGCTCGCATGGCCGACGCCTTCCTTGCTCAGGAACACGTACATGCCGCCGGCTGCGGCAGCCGCCGCGCCCAGCGCGATGACGGCGATGAGCGCGATGCGCTTGAACTTGCCGGACGAAGCCGGCTTGTCGGCGGTCGGGTTTGCAGTCGTGGAGGCCATGTGAATGCGTGCGTGATGTCTCGTAGCATGCATTGTTCGGCATCCGGGCCGAGGCCGATGGGCGGAAAAGAGGGGGGATTTGCGGCTATCTCAGCCGATTGTCGGCCGGGTGTCGGCCGGATGCAGGGTAAGTGGGGGCGGAAAGAGCC
>NZ_JAAGPG010000873.1:0-233 GCF_017104665.1 Burkholderia sp. Se-20378
TGCGTAACAACTGACGATGGAAGTATATCATAATATGTTGGTATACTGTATAGTTGTATGGACTATAGTTTGGCTTAGTCACTTCAATGTGTGGATTGACTTGTGTGAGTTATCTAATTGTATGATGGTCGTTAGGATCGTTTTATTCTTAGTCTGATGTTGTGTTTATGTCAGTGCGTGTGTTTTAGTTACATCGTGGATCTCGTATTTTTTTTTTTTTTTTTTTTTTTTGT
>NZ_JAAGPG010000874.1:0-2134 GCF_017104665.1 Burkholderia sp. Se-20378
TTCATCGCACGGGCGCGCCACATCGAGGTGCAGGTGCTCGGCGACGGCCGCAACGTCGTCCACCTGTTCGAACGCGAATGCTCGCTGCAGCGGCGGCGCCAGAAAATCCTCGAGGAAGCGCCGTCGCCTTCGCTGACGCCTGCGCAGCGCAATGCGCTGTGCGCATCGGCCACGCGTCTTGCGCAAGAGGTTGGCTATCGCAGCGCGGGCACGCTCGAATACCTGTTCGACGACGCACGCGGCGAGTTCTACTTCATCGAGATGAACACGCGCATCCAGGTCGAGCATCCGGTGACCGAGGCGATCACCGGCATCGATCTCGTGCGCGAGACGCTGCGCATCGCCGACGGCGAGCCGCTGCGCTTCGCGCAGCACGACATCACGATGCGCGGCGCGGCGCTCGAATGCCGGATCAACGCGGAAGATCCGCTGCAGGATTTCCGCCCGAACCCCGGCCGGATCGACGAACTCGTGTGGCCGACCGGCCCGGGCGTACGCGTCGATTCGCTGCTCTACCCGGGCTACGTCGTGCCGCCGTTCTACGATTCATTGCTCGCGAAGCTGATCGTGCACGACGAGAGCCGCGCGGCCGCGCTGCAGCGGATGGCCCGCGCACTGGGCGAGCTGCAGGTCGGCGGCCTGAAGACGACCGCGCCGCTGCACGTCGCACTGCTCGCGGACGACGACGTGCGCGCCGGGCGCTATCACACGAATTTTCTCGAAGCGTGGATGCCGCGCTGGCGCGAAGCCGCCGCCGCGCAACGACACGCAGCCGACAATGCAGACGCCGTGCGCGTCGGGGAGGCGATGTGACGACCCGTTATACGTTCGGCGGCGACGAGTTCGTGTTCGTCGAAATCAGCGAATCGATGTCGCTCGATGCGTTCTTCAAGGGCACGGCGATCACGCGCGAACTGCAGCGCCGCGCGGTGCCGGGCATCACCGAGATCTGTCCGGCGAATGCGTCCTACCAGGTGCGCTACGACCCGGACGTGATCGAGCCCGACGCGCTCGTCGCGCTGCTGAAGACGATCGAGGCCGAAGTCGGCGACGCGCCGCTCGAACTCGACACGCGCATCGTCGAGGTGCCGGTGCTCTACAACGACCCGTGGACGCACGAGACGCTGATGCGGTTTCGCGAACGCCACCAGGATCCGTCGTCGACCGATCTCGAATACGCGGCCCGCATCAACGGCAAGCGCGACGTCGATGAATTCATCGCCGCGCACTCGGGCTCGCCGTGGTTCGTGTCGATGGTCGGCTTCGTCGCGGGCCTGCCGTTCATGTACCAGATGGTCGAGCGCGAACGCCAGCTCGAAGTGCCGAAGTACCTGCGGCCGCGCACCGACACGCCGAAGCTGACGGTCGGCCACGGCGGCTGTTTCGGCTGCATCTACTCGGTGCGCGGCGCGGGCGGCTACCAGATGTTCGGCGTGACGCCGGCGCCGATCTTCGATCCCGAGCAGCGGCTCGGCTACCTGCGCGACTTCATGGTGTTCTTCCGGCCCGGCGACATCGTGAAATTCCAGCCGATCGATCGTGCGACCTACGATGCCGCGGTGGCCGACGTCGAAGCCGGCACCTTCTCCCTGCGCGTGCGCCCGGTGAAATTCTCGCTCGACGCCTTCCTGCGCGATCCCGATGCGGTCAACCGCTCTCTCGTCGAGGTGCTGCATGCAAGCTGACGCGCACAACCTGATCGAGGTCGTCAAACCCGGCCTCGCGACGTCGGTCCAGGACATGGGCCGACAAGGCTATTACCACGTGGGCATTCCGCCGTCGGGCTCGCTCGACCAGTACGCATCGCGTGCGGCGAACCTGCTGGTCGGCAATCCCGAAGAAGCCGCCGTGCTCGAATGCACGCTGCTCGGCCCCGAGCTGATGTTCCATGCGGATGCGCTGATCGCCGTCACCGGCGCCGAGATGACGCCGAAGATCGACGGCATCGGCCAGCGCTGCAACGTCGCGCTGCGGATCCGCGCGGGCAGCGTGCTGTCGTTCAACTACGTGAAGGCCGGCGCGCGCGCGTATCTCGCCGTCGCGGGCGGCATCGACGTGCCGGTCGTGCTCGGCAGCCGCTCGACCTACACGCTCGGCGCGATCGGCGGCCACGCGGGCCGGCGCCTGCAGAAAG
>NZ_JAAGPG010000875.1:0-2025 GCF_017104665.1 Burkholderia sp. Se-20378
TCAGCGACGACACGCTGCGCCACAGGCTCTGGCGAACCGGCACGACGCCGTTGCCGAGCGCGACCGATTCCATGTAGTCGGTCTTGCCGGCCTTCTTGTCGCCCCGCATCGCGAGCAGCAGCACGCAGCCGGCGAGGAAGCCGCCCGCGGCCGGCATCCAGAACCGCACGTACCAGGGCAGGCGCTTGGCCATCTGCACGAAGCTGCCGCTTTGCCCGGAGATCAGGTGCTGCATCAGGTCGATGCCTTCGCGGAACGCCATCGTGGCAAAGGCGCCGCCGACGCCGACGATGGCTGACCAGATCAGCATCGTATGGGCGTCCGACAGGCGGAACAGCGTTTGGGCGCGAGTGCGCAGCTTCAGCAGGAACGAGAGCACGGCTGAAAGAGGGCGATGGAAAACGACGCGAAGCATAGCACTGCGCCGCGCCCGCGGGACCATCCCGTCGGGCGCGGCGCGCGAAGTGTCACGGGCGGGCAACTCAGCCAAGCCAGTGCTGCACGGCCCAGGTGATCCCGTAGCCGCCGGCGATCAGCCACACGTACAGGATCAGGCCGGTCATCAGCGCCCGGGGGCCGGCTGCGCGGATCTGCGCGACGCGGGTTTCGATGCCGAGTGCGGTCATGGCCATCGTCAGCGCGAAGGTGTCGAGCACGTTCAGCGTGTGGGTGACGTCGGTGGGCAGCACGTTCAGCGAATTGACGATCACGAAGCCGAGGAAGCCGAGTGCGAACCAGGGCACGGCCACCTTGCGCTTGCCTTGCGCGCCGCCGGCAGTCGCACGTGCCGAGCGGGCCAGCCACCAGCCGAGCACCAGCAGCACCGGCACCAGCAGCATCACGCGGGTCATCTTGACGATCGTCGCGATGTGCGCGACCTGCGGGCTGATGTCGCTCGCCGCGCCGACCACCTGCGCGACCTCGTGGATCGTGCCGCCGAAGAACAGGCCGAGGCCGGCCGGATCGAGGTTCAGCAGCCCGGCGTGATACGCGATCGGGTACAGGAACATCGACAGCGTGCCGAACAGCACGACGCTGCCGACTGCCATCGCGCTCTGGTGCGGCTTCGATTGCAGCGTCGACTCGAACGCGAGCACGGCGGCAGCGCCGCAGATCGCGCTGCCGGCGGCGGTCAGCAGGGCCGAATCGCGGTCGAGTTTCATGATCTTCATGCCGGCGCAGGTGCCGATCACGAGCGTGCTGACGACGACCAGTACCGACACCGTCAGGCCCGGCAGCCCGACCTGCGCGATTTCCTGCAGGCTGACGCGCAACCCGAAGAACGCGACCGCGATGCGCAGCAGCTTGCGTGCGGAGAAGTTGACGCCGGCCGCCCAGCTGGCCGGCATGCCGTCGCGCAGCGCATTGCCGTACAGCGCACCGGCGACGATGCCGACGATCAGCGGCGACAGGCCGAGCCCCGCGATCGCGGGAAGCTGGGACAGGCTCGTGACGGCGGCGGCGAACAGCGCGACGAACAGCACGCCGTTCAACTGGCCGCGCATCGACGGCGCGGCGGGGCTGAGATGGGGAGTCGGAGCAGTGGACATGGAAGCACCGTGATGGAGCGTGTTGCGATGGTGTAATCCTAATTTCGTTATATCGATATGAAAAATTGTGATTTGTGACGTAAACTATCCGGAAAGCCGATAATTTATCCCCATGACCCCGGATCAACTGATAACGTTCGCCGCCGTCGCCGAGCACCTGAACATCAGCCACGCCGCCGTGGCGCTGCATCTGTCGCAGCCGGCCGTGTCGGGCCAGTTGCGGCTGCTGCAGGACGAATTCGGCGAGCCGCTGTACCAGCGCGAAGGGCGCGGCATCCGCCTGACCCCGGTCGGAGAACAGCTCGCGCAGTACGCGAAGGCGCAGCGCGACACCTTCGCGCAGGCGCGCGCGTTTCGCGACGCGGTACGGGGCCTCGAGGCCGGCACGCTGCGCATCGGCGCGAGCACCACGCCCGCGAGCTATCTGTTGCCGTACCTGATCGCGGCGTTCCAGCCGCGCGCGCCACGCGTGGCG
>NZ_JAAGPG010000876.1:0-241 GCF_017104665.1 Burkholderia sp. Se-20378
GGCTCATTAAAAAAAAAAAAAAAAAAAAAAAAAAATAAAAAGAGATCACCTCACGAAACAATTATATCAATACAACTTATAATATCAACACAATAACCTTATCATACGCATACAGATGGAGACGTTATAATGACAATAGCACACATAACAAGTAACTATATCTAACCAAAGTGTACGACTCAGTCAGCAGAGCATTACAGTACTAACGAATCAAGAAGACACATAAACGCAGCATGATAAC
>NZ_JAAGPG010000877.1:0-2309 GCF_017104665.1 Burkholderia sp. Se-20378
GGCCGCGAACGCGCGCAACGGGCGGCCGTCGACCGATGCGCCGAGCCCGAAACGCGGCACGTCGCGACGCAAGGTCAGCAGTGCGCCGCGGTCGATCCCGGCGGCCAGCGTCTCGGCCTCCGACAGCGCGGCCGGATCGTACAGCAGGCCGGTCCAGAACGCGGACAGCGCGACCATCATCGCCGGCGAGCCCGCATCGGCGCCGCGCATCTCGAGATAGCGCTTCAGCCGCACTTCGGTGAAGACCGTGGTCAGATGGTCCGCGAAATCGCCGAGCGTCGGCGTCTCGCCCTCGAGGTGCGGAATGCGCCGCCGCATGAAATCGCGGAACGTCCATCCGGTCGCATCCGTGTAGCGGTCGCCGCGCCGCACGAAGTACATCGGCACGTTGTCGAGCAGCCAGCTCACGTAGCGCTCGAAACCGAAGCTGCGCGACAGGAACAGCGCCGGCGCCCCGCAGCGATCCTCGTCGGTGTCGAGCCATGTGTGTGCGCGCGTCGACAGCAGGCCGGTCGGCCGGCCGTCGGAGAACGGCGAATTCGCGAACAGCGCAGTCGCAACGGGCTGCAGCGCGAGCGACACGCGCATCTTGCGCGCCATGTCGCTTTCCGACGCGAAATCGAGGTTGACCTGCACGGTGCAGGTGCGCTGCATCATGTCGAGCCCGCGCGTGCCGACGCGCGGCATATAGCGCTGCATGATCCCGTAACGCTGCTTCGGCATCCACGGCAGCGCCGCGCGCGCGAGGTGAGGGTGAAAACCCAGCGGTGCGCAGCGCAGGCCGAGCGGCTCGCACGCGTCGCGGGTCGCGGCAAGGTGCGCATGCAGCTCGGCATGCGTGTCGTGCAGCGTTTCGAGCGGCGCGCCCGACAGTTCGAGCTGGCCGGCCGGCTCGAGCGAGATCGCCGCGCCGTCGCGCTGGATCACGCCGACGATCCGTCCGGCATCGACGATCGGCGTCCCGTCGCCTTGCAGCCGCGCGAGCACCGCGGCGATCCCCGATGGCCCGTCGTAAGGCGCGGCTGCGTGCGTCGCACGCGCGACGACGAACTTCTCGTGCTCGGTCCCGATCCGGAATTGCGCGGCCGGCTTGCAGCCGGCGGCCAGATGATCGGCGAGCTGCTGCTCGGAGACGATCGGCGTGTGGTCCGATCCAACGGCATTCGACATCGACACCCTCCACAAGTCACATTGAGCGACCGACCGGCCGGTCGCACGGCGACTATAGCGACGTCGATGCCGGTGCTGTACTGGCAGGGGTGATAGGGGGCGGGCCAAGCCGCACTGCGCTACGGCTGCCTGCGCTTCGCGAAGTAATGCGCGGGCGAATCGCCGAATGCGCGGCGGAACATCGCGATGAAGTTGCTCGGCGTCGCATAGCCCAGCGCGTCCGCAATGTTGGCGACGCTGTCGCCGCCCGCGAGCCGTTCGAGCGCATGTGTCAGGCGTGCCTGCTGGCGCCACTGCGCAAAGCTCGTGCCGGTTTCCGCGACGAACAGCCGGCTGAGTGTGCGCGCGGACAACCCGGCCCATTCGGCCCACGCTTCGAGCGTGCGGCTGTCGTGCGGCTGCCCGAGGATCGCGTTGGCGATGCGCAGCAGGCGCCGGTCGCGCGGCATCGGCAGGTGCAGCGGCTCGTGCGGCGCGCGGCGCATCTCGTCGAGCAGCACGACGCTGATGCGCGCCTGCTCGATGTCGAGCCGATCCTGGTCGGCCCACGACACCGCGCGCCGCACGAGCGCGCGCATCAGCTCGGTGATCGCGATCACGCACGGCTGATCCGGCATTCGCCGGCTCGCGGCCGGTGCAATCACGACGCTCCAGCCGCTCAACGCACCGCTGATGCTGACCTTGTGCTGCTCGCCCGGCGGAATCCAGCCCGCGCGATGCGGCGGCAGCAGCCACGAACCATGCGGGGTGCGCACGTGCGCGAACCCGCTTTCCACGCAGAACACCTGGCCGCGCAGATGGCTGTGCCAGTCGACCTCGCGGGTGCCGAGCCGGTAGGTGTTGCTGCCGTCGTCCTCGCCCCAGACGGCGATCAGCGACGGGCCGTCCTCACGCTCGCTCGGATCGGAGTCGGCGCGCTTCGCGGTGCGCGGTGGAGAAACGTCTCGGATGGGCATGGCCGGAATTCATTATTTTTTGTCTAAACAACATTATCAGCTTTGTCCGGGGGCGTCCAACAATGCGTGTCGTGTTCAAACCGATACGAAGCAGAGGAATGCGATGCATGCAGCACTTGCTCCCTGGACACGCGATGCCGGCGCACTGCGCGTCATGTCGCGAATCGCCGTTGCCGCGGCGCT
>NZ_JAAGPG010000878.1:0-2285 GCF_017104665.1 Burkholderia sp. Se-20378
TTACGTGCCGGCGTGCGTGGTCGCGTTGTTGCTGATCATCGTGCTTCAGGCGATCGAGTTCCGGCGGCGCCGCTGGGGCGCGCGCACGCGCAAGGCGTCGGACGACCTGAGCACCGACGAAGTCGCCTATCTCACCGGCGGCGAGGCACGGGTCGCACAGGTCGTGACGATGTCGCTCGCGCATGCAGGCGCGGTCGACCTGTGGACGGTCCCAGGGCAGGGCGGCTACGTGCAGATCGCCGATCTGGATCGTGCGGGCAGGCATGACGACCACTGCGCGTGGCTCAAGGAGCGGCCGTCCGGCACCGTACGCTACGACGTGTTTCGCGAGCGGCTCGCCGGGTATGCGCAGGAAGTCGTCGACGGGATGCGCGCGCAGGGCTGGCTGTGGGCGCCCGGCGAGATGCGCGCGTCGCGCATGGCCGCACGTGCAATCGTGCTGCTCGTGCTGGGCACCGGTGCCGCGAAACTCGCGGTCGGCCTGAGCCGCGGGCGGCCCGTGCTGCTGCTCGCCGTCTGCATGGTGGTGTTCGCGGTCGCGTACCGGATCGTCGCGCGGCGGTTGATCGGCTTCGGGCGGGGCGGCGCGACGGCTGCCGGACGGGCCGCGCTGCTCGCGCGCCGCATCTCGCACGATCCGCGGGCCGCGCGAAATCCGCCACCCGCGCCCGATACGCAACCCGCGCAACAGGTACAGGACCGCGAACGCGACGATCCGGACCCATTGCTGTGGACTGCTGCGCTGTTCGGCACGGCCGCGCTGACCGGCACCGCATGGTCGGTGTATTCGCAAACCGTGCAGACCGCGTCGCGGATGTCGACGCTCGTCGCGGCGAAGGCCGGCAGCGGCAGTACGTTCGATGCGTCGGACAGCAGTTGCTCGTCGTCGAGCTGCAGTTCGTCGAGTTCGTGCAGTTCCAGCTCGTGCAGTTCGAGCAGTTGCGGCGGGTGTTCGTCGAGTAATTGAATGCGGGTGGTGCGGCGCAGGGGCGCGAGGGCGTTCGTGCGTCGTGGTGGCGGCCGCGCGTCGCCAGGGCGTTGCTGACGGAACAGGTCGACCGGATCGACGCGACGATTCCGGCGGTGCCCGAGCGTCACGATGAAAAGTCGGGCGCGAACACTCGAGCACCAGCCGTCCCCTGACGGCAATTCCACGTCGACGGCTGGTGCGCCCAGGCCAGCCGGCGCGGGACCGGCCCCAAACCCCATCACCAGAACAGAAGCCAGAACGCCGTTCTTCTCCGTGGTCGGTTGCCGGCGTCGGCTTTCTATACTGCATCGTTCATGCTCGCGGCGCGATGCGCCGCGACGTTTCCCACCGCCGTATCGAGCGGCCCGGTATCGAGCCGCCGCACCGGCATACTTGCGACCGCGAATGAACGTTACGACCTCCGACGATTGTATTGGCGTACTGTCCGACCATCTTTGGGCGAAGCATTTCATCGTGCTTGGCTACCGGGATGGAGCTTTTTCGGCGATTCCGAACAATTTCTTCCGCAATTGGGTCGATGAAGAGCCGCGGGTCGGTACGTTTCATATCGGCCGGTGCTCTTCGATCGGTGTGGGCTCGATCGCAAAGTACGACCTGGACGATCAGAAGCTCGTGATCGGCAAGTACGTGGCCGGCGGACTGCGCCTGCGATTCCTGTTGAACGGTCAGCACGAGATGCGCACGATTTCGACGAACATTTTCAGCCTCTACGGAAACGGCCTCATCAATGCGCCGATGCCGCAATACGCGGACACCGTGATCCACAACGACGTATGGATCGGCGATGAAGCCATGTTCCTTGGCGGCAGCCAGATCGAGAGCGGATGCGTGATCGGCGCGCGGGCCGTCATTCCGCCCAATTTCCGCACCGAGGCGTACGGAATCTATGCCGGTTCGCCTGCCCGTCTGGTGCGCTTCCGCTTCACGGAGAAAGTGCGCGAACAACTGCTGCAACTCGCGTGGTGGGACATGCCGCTCGCCTGGATCAAGCAGAACAACGAAGCATTTCTGGTCGACCTCGCCGCCGACGAAGGGCATGCGCTCGACACGCTCGCGGCGCTCCAGGAAGCCAAGGATCGTGCGATGAGTCAGTCCGGCCAGCCGGCCGCCGTATCGACGCCCGTCTGACCGTTCGTTCGCGCAGCACCGCATGACATGACACCTGCTTCCGACGAATCCGCACCGGTTCAACACGCCGCGACGCTGTGCCAGAACGGACAGTTCGCCGACGCACTGTCGCGCGTCGCGCCGCTGCTCGAGCGGCCGGCGCCGGCCGTCGCGGCGCTGCACATCG
>NZ_JAAGPG010000087.1:0-233 GCF_017104665.1 Burkholderia sp. Se-20378
GTCTGTGTAAGTATGGTTGCTACGCTATAGATATGTGGCTCTGTGTGTGTAGTTCTATGATAGCAAGTCAGCGTCTGGGCGATGACCAGTGTTCATGTAGACTTTATCGTGTCGTATGTGTTACTCGTCGCTGTATAGACGATCTTGTACAGACTGTTAGTACAGTTGTTGTGTGTATGTACTTTGTTGTAAAAGGATCTATGTTATGTTTTTTTTTTTTTTTTTTTTTTATT
>NZ_JAAGPG010000088.1:0-22651 GCF_017104665.1 Burkholderia sp. Se-20378
TGTGCGCAGCCCGGTGCCCGGCGACGTGAACGACGGCGGCAGCCGCAGCGGCGTGTTGATCGGCGTCGGCGCGACGTTGGTCGTCATCGGCGTGCTGCTCTGCTGCGGCATCACGTGGAACCAGCCCAGCGTGACGACGTTGCTGCCGGCGCTCTGCGCGTGCGCCGCGAGCGGCGCCAGCACGGCGGCGCCGGCCGCCGCGCAGAGAAGGGTTTTCTTCATCACGGCTTCCCCCTCCGCTTACTGGACGAATGCGCCGATCGTGAAATACGGCGTCGATCCGGCGTTGTCGAGGAACCCGAACACGCCACCCGTGAAGATGAACTTGCCGGTCGGCGTCGAGCTGCTGGCGCCCGTATGGATCGTCGTGACCGTGCCCGGCACCTTCTGCGTGTAGTCGAGATCGAGCGCGGTCGCGAGCGAGGCCTGCGACGCGTTGAACGGATCGAGCAGCGTCGCCTGGTTGTTCGTCAGCGCGGTGGTGCGGTAGTCGAACTGGCTGTCGACGCCGATGTACTCGCCGTTCTGCGAGCCGACCGCGATCGTCGTCTGCGGTGCGAGGATCGAGATGCTCGATTCGTCGTCGGCGGTGAGGCCCGGCACGCCGTTGCTGTCGGGCGTCGGGTTCGGGTTCGCGACGCCCGTGCGCACGAGGATCGGCACGAGCTGGTTGCGCAACTTGCCGACGATCATGAAGCCCTTGCCCTGCGGCGTCGCCGACAGCGTCGGCTTCAACTGGCTCGCGTAGTTGTTCGACTGGAACGCACCGCTGCCGTCCGCCGACTGCACGAAGTTCGTGCCTTGCTGCGTGCACGCGCCGCCGGCGAACTGGCCGGTCGTGTCGCACTTGGTCCAGCTGCCGTCGGCGTTGATCGTCACCTTCGCGTCGATCGATGCCGGCGCGAAATTCTGCGACGGCACTTCACCGAAGCCGGTGTGACTGTATGTACCCGCAACCTTCGTGATGTCGGTTTCGATCGACGAGAAGCCGATGAACGGGTAGTACGGGAATTTCGTGTCGGGCACCGCGGCCTGGCCGAGCACGCCGTTGAACTGGATCTCCTTGCCGGGAATCGTGCCGCCCGCGACGCCCATGCCGACGAAGATGCGCGCCGGGCGCGACGGATCGAGGCTCGCGCCGTTCAGGCGGAAGGCGCACTGGTTCAGCTTGTTGGTCGGCAGCAGCGTTTCCTGCGTGAGCGTGCCGCTGTCGACCGTGCCCGCGCGGGTCGGCACGACGGTGCCGGTCGTTTGCGGCACCGGCGATTCGACATAGGTGACCTGCCAGGTCATCTTGGTCGTGTCGAGCTGGACCTTCGCGAGTTCGCCGCTGCCCGCGCCACCCGTAAACACGGTGGTGTAGTCGAGCGAGGCAGGACAGAGCCGGTCTTCGACGAGCGGAGGCGGATTGTCGTCGCCGCCGCCACAGGCGGAAAGAAGGGGGGCGGCAAGGGCCGCCGCCAGAATGAGGTTGCGCTTCATGTTGCTCCTCCAGATTTGTCTTGTGCGGCGGCCAGCTCCCTGTCGGCCGCTTCTGTTGGTTGTGCTCGTCCTGCCTGCGCCGTGCCGCGCGCTCGTGCGTTACGCGACGGCGGTCGGCCCGCCGTCGCGCCCTCGTCCGCTACTTGCTGATCTGCGCGCCCACGCCGAAGTACGGGGTCGACGACGTGGTCGAGTTCGCCGACGTCGACGTGACGCCGCCGTTCACCGTGCCCTGGATCAGCGCTGCGTACAGCCCGCCCGTCGCGATCACCACGCCCGATGCGGACGGATAGCTCGCACCGCTCGGCGGCGTCGTCGTCGCGTTCAGCAGGCCCGGCGTCGTCTGGCCGTAGTCGAGCGTGAAGCCGTCTTCCTCGGCCTGCGTGCTCGGATTGATGAACGACGCGTTGCTGCCGCGGATCAGGGCCGCCGTGTACTTGAAGTTCGAGTCCGCACCCGCGTAGCCGCCGTCGATCGCGCCCGACGTGATTGCCGTCGCGGCGCCGAGCACCGCGATGCCCGATTCGTCGTCGACCTGCGCGTCGGTGTGCAGCGGCGGCGTACCGAGATTCACGTTGCCCGTGCGTACGATCACCGGCACCGTCGCGCCGTTGAGCTGGCCGATCACCATGTGCGCGGTCGCCGACTTGCCGGTCGCGCCGACGATCGGCAGCGACGTTTGCGGCAGCGTCTGCGGCGCCTTCGTGCTGTCGAAGTAGCCGCCGTTCGCGGTGTTCACGGTCCACGGGTTGCCGGTCGTCTGGCAGCCGCCCGAACTGGTCGACGTGCACGCGCCGTTCGCGTCGAACGTCTCGCTCGAGTTCGTGCCCTTCGTCGCGTAGTTGCCCGACGGCACGAGGTGGTAGATCAGCGCGTTGTACGTGCCCGGCAGCTTCGAGATGTCCGTCGTCGTGTTCGCGAAGCCGAGGAACGGATAGAAGTCGAAGTGTCGGTTCGGCACCTGGCCGACGTTTTGCACGAGGCCCGGGATGATCGTCAGCCCGTCGTACTGGACCGTCGCACCCGGAATGCCGCCACCCGCGACGCCCATGCCGACCAGCAGCATCGGCGGGTTCGCCTGGTTGAAGTCGGCGGCCGTCGAATACGTGGCGCCGCTCGGCGCCTTGCCCGTGCCCGGTGTCAGGATGAACGCGCAGCGCGTCTGCTCCGCGGTCGGCAGCACGCCGGTCGGCGGGTGCATGACCGCACCGGTGATCGTCGTGCCGGCGCGGCTCGGCGTGACCGTGCCGGTCGCGAGCGGAATCGGCGATTCGAGCCACTTGAGCGTGTAGGTCATCGCCACGGCGTCGATGTTGACGCTGACGATCTCGCCGCTACCGGCGCCGCCGAGGTACGTGCTCTTCACGATGTCGGCGTTGGCCGGGCACAGCGCGCTGTTGACGGGCTGTGACGGCGGCGGCCCTTGCGTGCCGCAGCTCGATCCGGAACATTGGGGCGCATTGATCGGCGCGGGTGCGCCGCCGTCCCCCCCACCACATGCAACCAGGAAAGGGGCAATGGCAAAGGCCGTTGCCACCCCCTTCGATAAGGCGTGCGACATGCCGCTGTCTCCAATCGTTTAATTGTGCGAGCTAATGTCGCCGCCTTGATTTTTGCTGTCAATTGATGAACCCGTCTAAAAAAGGCGATTGAAACGGGTGTCGTGTTTTGAATCCTTGTCTGACACGGCATTCGGTAAGAATTAAAACGTGAGACAGGCTGCCGGAAGCGGCCGGAGTGGGGAATGTGCGACGCCGGGCAGGCCGGCGCAGAGCCTTCCTGCGTATAACGGCAGCGTTTAAAGCGACGGTATCCGGTTTATCCCTATTCGGGATTGACTGGATAAAGAGGGGGTGGGATTAATTCACTGGTAATCGCGCAATGGAAAGCTTGTAAATATTTGTAAATGAGCGATCCGGAATTTTTTATATATTGCCTGATACGGGTAAATAAAAAGCCGGCCAGTGGCCGGCTTTGCATTGCATGCGATGCTGAATCAGCGTTTGAGACCTGCGTCCTCGGCCGCGCCGATGCTCAGGTTCATGCACTGGATCGCGGCGCCCGATGCGCCCTTGCCGAGGTTGTCGAGGCGCGCGACCGTGACGAAGCGCTCTTCGTTGCCGAACACGAACAGGTCGACCCGGTTCGTGTCGTTGTTCGCCTGCACGTCGAAGAAGCCGCCGTCGAGGTTCGCGTCGGCATCGAACGGTGCGACGCGCACGAATGCTTCGTCCGCGTAGTACTCGGCGAACACGCGCTGCACGTCCTGCGGCGTCGTGCGTTTCGCGAGCTGCTCGGGCGTGAAGTAGGTCGTCACCGCGAGACCCTTCAGGAACGGGCCGACGATCGGCGTGAAGATCGGCGGGTTCGCGAGGCCCGTGTGCGCGGCCATTTCCGGCAGGTGCTTGTGCGTGAGGCCGAGCGCATACGGGCGCGGGCTTGCGAGCTTGCCGCCCGGCGCCGCGCTTTCGTAGTCGGCGATCATCGACTTGCCGCCGCCGCTGTAGCCGGTGATCGAGTAGCTGTGCGCGGCGAACGTCGGTGCGACGATGCCTGCCTCGACGAGCGGACGCATCGCGAGCACGAAGGCCGATGCGTGGCAGCCCGGCACGGCGATGCGCTTCGACGTGCGAATCTTCTCGCGCTGCGCGCGGGTCAGTTCCGGCAGGCCGTACGCCCAGTCGGCGCTGGTGCGGAACGCGGTGCTCGCGTCGATCAGCGTCGTGTTGGGGTTCTCGACGAGCGAGGCCGATTCGCGCGATGCAACGTCCGGCAGGCACAGGAACGTGACGTCCGACGCGTTGATCAGGCGGCGGCGCTCTTCGACATCCTTGCGCTTCGCTTCATCGATGCGCAGGATCTCGATGTCGCTGCGTGCCGACAGGTATTCGAAGATCTTGAGGCCGGTCGTGCCTTCCTGGCCGTCGACAAAAACTTTGGTGCTCATTTCGCTCTCACTGAATGAAACGGGGGCCCGCGCCCTGAAACCGCTATTTTAAGACGTCATCCGGCGGGCCTGCACCGCGCGGGGCGAAAAAAAGACGGCCGGCGGGCCGTCTTGTGTCCCTTTGGCGCCCGCCGGAGCGCGCGCCAGGACGTGTTCAGCCGCGGCCGGCGACCCAGCGGGCGGTTGCTTCGGCAACGCGCCGGCCGAATGCCTTGCCGGTCTCGAGGTCGCCCGGCAGCGGGCCTTCGTCGGGCGTCGAATCCGCCGGCGACTGCGCGAGCAGGCCCGTCGAGCCGCCCAGGTAGTTGATGTCGTTGCGCGTGGCCGCCTTCGAGTTGGCCGGCATCAGGCTCGTGCCGACCCACACCATCCCATGCTGCATCGACAGCGTGACGAAATATTGAATCGTCGAGAACTTGTCGCCGTTCATCGTCGCGGAGTTCGTGAAGCCCGCGGCGATCTTGTCCTTCCATTTCTGCGTGAACCACGCTTTCGACGTCGCATCGGCAAACTGCTTGAACTGCGCCGACGGGCCGCCCATGTAGGTCGGCGCGCCGAAGACGATCGCGTTGGCCGCATCGAGCGCGGCCCAGCCCGCGTCGTCGACGTCGCCGACGGCGAGCAGGCGCACGGTCGCACCGGCCTCCTGCGCGCCCGCGTGCACGGCCTCGGCCAGTTTCTGCGTGTGACCGTAGCCGCTGTGATAGACGATGACGATGTTCGACATGAAGCGTTCTCCGGAAAGGAACGGGAACGGCGGACCGCAGGCTCGCCGCGTCATGCGTCGCCGGTGGGCGGCGCGACGGATGCGCGGCGTGGCGCCGCGACCGGTGACGACGAGTCTAGCAAGCCGAAATGACGGGAAGACGCGTGGCTGCGGCGTACGGAATGTCGCGGCGGCAGGCGATCGCAGTGCGGTGCGGTGCGGTGCGGTGCAGCGCGCGATGCCCGGCGCCCGTGACGACGCGCTATTGCCCGTAGCTGACCGTGAGTTGCGCGGTACCGATCGCCAGCGTGCCGATCTCGTGCTCGAACATCGGCGCGGGGCGGCCCTGCGCGACGCGCAGGTCGTCGCCCTTCAGCGCGTAGACGGTGATCACGTAGCGGTGCGGCTTGCCGGGCGGCGGGCACGGGCCGCCGTAGCCGTCGATCCCGAAGTCGTTGCGCGCCTCGCTCGCGCCGATGCGCCGCAGGAACCCGGACGCACTCGCGTCGGCGGGCAGGCTCGTGACCGTCGCCGGAATGCCGGCCACGGCCCAGTGCCACCAGCCGTGCCCCGGCGCATCGGGATCGAAGATCGTGACCGCGTAGCCGTGCGTGCCGGGCGGCGGGTTGTGCCAGGTGAGCTGCGGCGAGTGGTTGCCGCCCTTGCAGTCGCCGCGGTCGAACACGTTCGCGGCGCGGACGCGCCCGCCCGGTGTCAGGTCGTCGCTCGTCACGGTGAACGGGCCTTCCGCATGCGCGGGCAGGGCGGTGAGGGCGGCGGCGTAAAGGAGGGCGGCGAGGAACGGCGACGGGCGACCCGATGGCGCAGGCGGAGTGATCCGGCGATCCACACGCATATGGCGCTTCTCCCGTCACGTGGGCCGGACCGATGCGTCCGGCGTTGTTGGCGTGGTGCGTTGCCTGCGCAGCTGATGGCAGCGATGGATCAAGTCTAGCATTAGGGTTCGATGAGCGATGCACGCCGCGACCCATGGTCGCGATCGTTTCCTGCGCGAATCGGCGGGCGAAAAAAAACCGCCCGCGTGAAGCGGGCGGCTTGTTCGGCCAGGACGCCGGCCAGCGGGCCGGCGCGGCGTCAGTCCTTCGGGGACGTCGCGCCGCCGTGCGCCGCCGACCACTCGGCCGGTGCGTGCAGGAATTTCTCGACTTCGTCGAGCGTCTTCGTCTCGAAGTAGCCCGATGCCTTCGCGACGCGCAGCACGTCCCACCACGTGGCGAGTGCGTGCAGGTCGACGTCGATGTCCTTCAGGACCGACACGCTTTCCTTGAAGATGTTGTAGTGGAACAGCACGAAGCAGTGGTTCACCGTCGCGCCTGCGGTGCGCAGCGCGTTGACGAAGTTGATCTTGCTGCGGCTGTCGGTCGTCAGGTCTTCCACCAGCAGCACGCGCGAGCCTTCTTCCAGATGGCCTTCGATCTGCGCGTTGCGGCCGAAACCCTTCGGCTTTTTGCGCACGTACTGCATCGGCACCATCATCCGGTCTGCGATCCATGCCGCGAACGGGATGCCGGCCGTCTCGCCGCCCGCCACCGCGTCGATCTGCTCGAAGCCGATGTCGCGCGTGATCGTCGTTTCAGCCATTTCCATCAGCGCGCGGCGCACGCGCGGATACGAAATCAGCTTGCGGCAGTCGATATAGACGGGGCTTGCCCAGCCGGACGTGAAGATGAACGGTTTTTCTGCGTTGAAGTGCACTGCCTGTACTTCGAGCAGGATTTTGGCGGTCGTATCCGAGATCGACTGACGATCGTAGCCTGTCATGGGCATTCCTTGGGTGATGAGCGAAGAGCGGGCGCGGGCCCGGTGGCGCAGCAAGGGGAACCTGCCCAGGGGGCCGGGGCGCGATCGGAGGGCCAATCGCATCGCTGCGCGCGTAGCCCGCTATTTTACCCGATTCAGGCCGGTTTTCGGCGGAATTCGCGCAGGTTCACCGCGCGGCTCACCACCGGCGAAACAAGCGGGGCCGGACCGATCGCGCGCTGATGCGGAGGATGCGGCGCTGCACCAACATGCGTCATTTAGGGGGTGTACACTAGGCGACCCTTAGAAATCGTTCAGTACTTTGTACTTTCCTCTTGCCACCCGCCAAGGTTCGATGGCGTGCCGACCCGGCGCGTCGCGTGCCGTCTCGCAGTCGATCATCCCCTCGATTCAAGCAGACGCGGCCGAAGGTGCTGCGTACTGAACCGTCAATATTTCGCATGTCTCTCGCAGGTCAATCATGGACGAACAACTGAAGCAGGCCGCACTGGCTTATCACCTGAACCCGAAACCCGGCAAGATTTCGGTCACCCCGACCAAGCCGCTGTCGAACCAGCTCGATCTGTCGCTCGCGTATTCGCCGGGCGTCGCCGCCGCGTGCGAAGCGATCCACGCCGATCCGCTCGACGCGCAGAAGTACACGTCGCGCGGCAACCTCGTCGGCGTCATCACGAACGGCACCGCCGTGCTCGGCCTCGGCAACATCGGCCCGCTCGCCGCGAAGCCGGTGATGGAAGGCAAGGGCTGCCTCTTCAAGAAATTCGCGGGCATCGACGTGTTCGACATCGAACTGTCGGAGTCCGACCCTGACAAGCTCGTCGAGGCGATCGCGATGCTCGAGCCGACGCTCGGTGGCATCAACCTCGAGGACATCAAGGCGCCGGAATGCTTCTACATCGAGCAGAAGCTGCGCGAGCGCATGAAGATCCCCGTCTTCCACGATGACCAGCACGGCACCGCGATCATCGCGTCGGCCGCGATCCTGAACGGCCTGAAGGTCGTCGACAAGAAGCTGTCCGAAGTGAAGCTCGTGTGCTCGGGCGCGGGCGCCGCTGCGATCGCATGTCTGGACCTGCTGGTGAACCTCGGCCTGACGAAGTCGAACATCCTCGTCGCCGATTCGAAGGGCGTGATCTACGAAGGGCGCGGCAACCTCGATCCGTCGAAGCAGCGCTATGCTGCAACCACCGACGCACGCACGCTCGCCGACGCGATCGTCGGCGCCGACGTGTTCCTCGGCTGCTCGAGCGCGGGCGTGCTGAAGCAGGACATGGTCAAGACGATGGGCGACCGCCCGCTGATCCTGGCGCTCGCGAACCCGGAACCGGAAATCCGCCCGGAAGACGCGAAGGCCGTGCGCCCGGACGCGATCGTCGCGACCGGCCGTTCGGACTACCCGAACCAGGTCAACAACGTGCTGTGCTTCCCGTTCATCTTCCGCGGCGCGCTCGACGTCGGCGCGACGACGATCACGGAAGAAATGAAGCTCGCGTGCGTGCGCGCGATTGCTGAACTGGCACAGGAAACCGACCAGAGCGAAGAAGTCGCGAAGGCGTATGAAGGCCACTCGCTCGAGTTCGGGCCGGACTACCTGATTCCGAAGCCGTTCGACCCGCGCCTGATCATCAAGATCGCGCCGGCCGTCGCACAGGCCGCGATGGATTCGGGCGTCGCCACCCGTCCGATCCAGGACATGGACGCGTACCGCGAGCAACTCGGCGCGACCGTTTACCGCACCGGCATGGTGATGCGCCCGGTGTTCGCCACCGCGAAGCAGAAGCAGGCCCGCATCGTGTTCGCCGAGGGTGAAGACGAGCGCGTGCTGCGCGCCGCGCAGTTCGTGCTGCAGGAAAAGATCGCGAAGCCGATCCTCGTCGGCCGTCCGTCGGTCATCGACATGCGCCTCGCGAAGATCGGCTCGAAGCTGAAGGCCGGCACCGATTTCGAAATCGTCGATCCGGAAGACGATGCGCGCTACCACCGCTACTGGCAGGCGTATCAGGAGATCGGCGCGCGCGACGGCGTGACGCCGGAAGTCGCGAAGGCCGCGATGCGCAAGTTCAACACGCTGATCGGCGCGATGCTCGTGCACCTGGGCGACGCGGACGGGATGATCTGCGGGATGATCGACACGTTCCACAGCCACCTGAAGTTCATCGAGCAGGTGCTGGGCCGCGCGAAGGGCGCCGAGCACTTCGCGGCGATGAACCTGCTGATGCTGCCGGGCCGCAACCTGTTCGTGTGCGATACGTACGTGAACGAGTTGCCGAGCGCCGAACAGCTCGCCGACATGACGATCCAGGCCGCGGCCGAGATCGAGCGCTTCGGCATTGCGCCGAAGGCTGCACTGCTGTCGAACTCGAACTTCGGCAGCGCGCCGTCGGCGTCGTCGCGCCGGATGGGCGAGGCTCGCAAGCTGATCGTCGAACGTGCGCCGAACCTCGAAGTCGACGGCGAAATGCACGGCGACGCGGCGCTGTCGGAAATGATCCGCAAGCAGGCATTCCCCGGCACGACGCTGTCGGGCGAAGCAAACCTGCTGATCATGCCGAACGTCGAAGCGGCGAACATCGCGTACAACCTGCTGAAGATGGTCGGCGGCGAAGGCGTGACGGTCGGCCCGTTCCTGCTCGGCGCGGCGAAGCCGGCCCACATCCTGACGCCGGCCGCGACCGTGCGCCGGATCATCAACATGACGGCTGTTGCCGCCGCGAACGTGAACACGAAGTAAGTCCACGCCAGCGTGTGCCGCGCTTCGGGCGCGGCGCAATGAAAAACGCCACGGAACCTGCGTTCCGTGGCGTTTTTTTTATCGTGGCGTGATGTGAGCGGCGAGCCGCTTGCCGGCGGGCATCCGGACCGCGAATGCCCGCCGCGTGCCGTTACGCGACCTGCTGGTGCGACTGGCCGCCGGCCGGCGCGCGCCACTTCGCGAGCAGCGTGTTCCACTTCTGGCGGACCGCGCGCAGGTTGTTCTCCTTCACGTGGCCGTAGCCGCGAATGCCGTCCGGCAGCGCCGCGAGCTCGAGGGCGAGCGGGCGGTTGGCCGCGTTCAGCTTGGCGAGCACCTCGCCGATCAGCGCTTCGTACTCGCCGATCAGCGCGCGCTCGGTGCGGCGCTCCTCGGTACGGCCGAACGGGTCGAGCCCGGTGCCGCGCAGGAACTTCGCCTTCGCGAGCAGCCGGAACGCCGACATCATCCACGGGCCGTACGCCTTCTTCACGAGATGGCCGTGTGCATCCGTCTTCGCGAACAGCGGCGGCGCGAGGTGGAATTTCAGCTTCCAGTCGCCTTCGAACTGCGCGGTCAGACGGGCGAGGAAGGCCGGATCGGACTGCAGCCGCGCGACCTCGTATTCGTCCTTGTACGCCATCAGCTTGAACAGGTTGCGCGCGACCGCTTCGGTCAACTGCTCCTGCATCGTGTCGCCGTCTGCCAGCGTGCGCTCGGCCGCGCGCACCTTGTCGACGAACGCCGCATAGCGCGACGCGTACGCGGCATTCTGGTACGCGGTGAGGAATTCCACGCGCTTCGCGATCAGGGCGTCGACCGCCTTCTTCGTGTGCAGCGCGATCACCGTGGCGCCTTGCGCGGGGCGTGCGTCACCGGCCGCAGCCTGCTTCACGCTCGCCAGGTCGTACGCAGCGCGGCGGCCCCAGTCGAATGCCGCACGGTTCTTCTCCACCGATACCGCGTTCAGCTCGATCGCGCGGACGAGCGACGCGAGCGTGAGCGGCAGCCAGCCTTTCTGCCACGCGTAGCCGAGCACGAACGGGTTCGTGTAGATCGCGTCGCCGAGCAGCGCGACCGCGAAGCGGTTCGCGTCGATGAAATCGACGGCTTCGCCCGCCGCCGCACGGATGTCGTTTTCCGCGGACAGGCCGGGGAACGACCAGTTCGGGTTCTTGATGAACTCGGCGGTCGGCGTCTGCGCGCTGTTGACGACCACGCGCGTCGTGTCGTGGCGCATCCGCGACGTGCACTCGTCGCCGGCCGTGACGAGCGCGTCGCAGCCGATCACGAGGTCGGCTTCGCCCATCGCGATCCGCGTGGCGTGGATGTCGGTCGGCGCGTGCGAGATCTGCACGTGGCTCATCACGGCGCCGCCCTTCTGCGCGAGGCCGGTGACGTCGAGCACGGTCACGCCCTTGTTTTCCAGGTGCGCGGCCATCCCGAGCAGCGCACCGATCGTGACGACGCCCGTGCCGCCGACGCCCGTGACGAGCACGCCGTAGGCGCGGTCGATGTCCGGCAGCGTCGGTTCAGGGATCGGCGGCAGTGCGTCGCCGTCGACCGACACGGCCTTCGGCTTCTTCAGCTGGCCGCCCTCGACCGTGACGAAGCTCGGGCAGAAGCCCTTCACGCACGAGAAGTCCTTGTTGCAGCTCGACTGGTTGATCTGGCGCTTCGTGCCGAATTCGGTTTCCAGCGGCTCGACCGACAGGCAGTTCGACTGCACCGAGCAGTCGCCGCAGCCTTCGCACACCGCGTCGTTGATCACGACGCGCTTCGCCGGATCCGGATACGTGCCGCGTTTGCGGCGGCGGCGCTTCTCGGTCGCGCAGGTCTGGTCGTAGATCAGGATCGTCGTGCCTTCGATCTCGCGCAGCTCGCGCTGCACGTCGTCGAGCTGGTCGCGGTGATGGATCGTCACGCCCGGCGCGAGCAGCGCCTTCTGGCTGTCGTACTTCTCCGGCTCGTCGGTGACGATCACGATCTTCTTCGCGCCTTCCGACGCGAGCTGGTGCGTGATCTGCGGCACCGTCAGCACGCCGTCGACCGGCTGGCCGCCCGTCATCGCGACGGCGTCGTTGTAGAGGATCTTGTAGGTGATGTTCGCCTTCGACGAAATCGCCGCACGCACCGCCAGCAGGCCCGAGTGGAAATAGGTGCCGTCGCCGAGGTTCGCGAACACGTGCTTCTCGTCCGTGAACGGCGCCTGGCCGATCCACGGCACGCCTTCACCGCCCATCTGGCTGAAGGTGCTCGTGCTGCGGTCCATCCACACGGTCATGTAGTGGCAGCCGATGCCGGCGATCGCGCGCGAGCCTTCCGGCACGTTGGTCGACGTGTTGTGCGGGCAGCCCGAGCAGAACCACGGCTTGCGCTCGGTCTGCACGTGCGGCTTCGCGAGCGCCATCTCCTTCGCGTTGATCACGGCGAGGCGCGCGGCGATGCTTGCGCGCACGTCGGACGGCAGCTCGAACTTCTCGAGGCGCGTCGCGATCGCCTTCGCGATGATCGCGGGCGACAGCTCGTAGTGCGCGGGCAGCAGCCAGTTGCCCATCGGCACCGACCATTCGCCGCCGGCGCCGTCCTTCTCGTCGAACTTGCCGAACACGCGCGGCCGCTGGCCGTCGGGCCAGTTGTACAGTTCTTCCTTGATCGCGTATTCGAGGATCTGGCGCTTTTCCTCGACGACGAGGATTTCGTCGAGGCCGCGCGCGAACGCCTGCGCGCCCTGCGCTTCGAGCGGCCACACGCAGCCGACCTTGTAGAGCCGGATGCCGATCCGCGCGCAGGTTTCGTCGTCGAGGCCAAGATCGGTCAGCGCCTGGCGTACGTCGAGGTAGGCCTTGCCGCCGGTCATGATCCCGAAGCGCGCGTTCGGCGAATCGATCTCGATCCGGTCGAGCTTGTTCGCGCGCACATAGGCGAGCGCCGCGTACCACTTGTAGTCGAGCAGCCGTGCTTCCTGCACGAGCGGCGGGTCGGGCCAGCGGATGTTCAGCCCGCCTTCCGGCAGGATGAAGTCGGTCGGCAGCACGATCTCGGTGCGATGCGGGTCGATGTCGACCGACGCCGACGATTCGACGACGTCCGTCACGCACTTGAGCGCAACCCACAGGCCCGAGTAGCGGCTCATTGCCCAGCCGTGCAGGCCGAAATCGAGATATTCCTGCACGTTGGACGGGAACAGCACCGGCAGCCCGCAGGCCTTGAAGATGTGTTCGGACTGGTGCGCGAGCGTCGACGATTTCGCCGCGTGGTCGTCACCGGCGAGCACCAGCACGCCGCCGTGCTGGGACGAGCCTGCCGAGTTCGCGTGCTTGAATACGTCGCCCGTGCGGTCGACGCCCGGGCCCTTGCCGTACCACATGCCGAACACGCCGTCGTGCTTCGCGCCGGGGTACAGGTTTACTTGCTGCGAGCCCCACACGGCGGTGGCGGCGAGATCTTCGTTGAGGCCGGGCTGGAAGACGATCTGGTGGGCTGCCAGGTGCTGCTTGGCTTTCCAGAGCGACAGATCGAGGCCGCCGAGCGGCGAACCGCGATAGCCGGAGATGAAGCCGGCGGTATTGAGACCGGCGGCGCGATCGCGTTCCTGCTGGAGCATCGGCAGGCGCACGAGGGCCTGGATGCCGCTCATGTACGCGCGACCGCGTTCCAGTGTGTATTTGTCGTCAAGCGTGACGGACTTCAGCGCGGCTTCTAGGGACGCGCGTTGGCCTGCGTCTAGCGGGGCATTCATTAACAGTCTCCTCCACCCAGTTTGGGATCACCAAAACTCGACTGCTTCGGGCGTCTTGTGGACGCGTCGGCAGTGGCCGGCATATTGGCCGGTTTTAAGCGATGGTAGCACTGGGGCAAACCCGCCGCCCATCGGTTGGAACGCGGGGAGATTGCGGCGCTGCGTCAGAAAAACAGGGCGGAACCATGCGTTACATCATGTAAAAGCATGTAAAGCTGGCCCCATCTGCGTGCAAACGCCGTTAATCTTGTCGGCCTGCCGGAGGTGCCCGGCCGCGTTGGTTCGTTTCGACGCAATCGGGGAGGCGCCGGCAGTTTTACAGGAGGTGCAATGAACACACGTCATATCCAGAGTTTCCTGATCGTGTCCGCCGCGTTTTTCTCGATGACCGGCCCGGTGCACGCGCGAGGCGCGAGCGCATTGGCGGCAGCCGGCGCGCAGATGCAGCAGATCGTGCCGGCCCAGGACGCCGTCGCGCAGCCGTCGGCCGAGCGCGCCGTCGAGTCGAAGGCGAACGCGCGTTGATCCGGTCGCGCGGCCTGCGGGCCGCGCCGGAATGCAAAAAGGGCGGGAATCCTCGGATTCCCGCCCTTTTTCTTTGCGCCGCCGGATCGTGCGGGCCCGGGTTGCCCCGGACAGCCGCCCGTCGGATGCGTCAGGCCTTGTCCTGCACGACGCCGCGACGGATCTGGTCGAGTTCGATCGATTCGAACAGCGCCTTGAAGTTGCCTTCGCCGAAGCCCTGGTTGCCCTTGCGCTGGATGATCTCGAAGAAGATCGGCCCGATCTGGTTCTCCGTGAAGATCTGCAGCAGCAGGTCGTCGCGCGCGCCGTCGATCAGGATCTTGCGCTTCTTCAGTTCGTCCAGCGATTCGCCGTGGTTCGGCACGCGGCGGTCGACCAGTTCGTAATACGTGTCGATCGTGTCGAGCAGCTTCACTTCCTTGCTGCGCAGGCCATCGACCGCCTGGTAGATGTCGGTGGCGCCGAGCGCGATGTGCTGGATGCCTTCGCCGTGGTACGCGTCGAGATATTCCTGGATCTGGCCGGCCGTATCCGAGCCTTCCTCATTGATCGGGATGCGGATCTTGCCGCACGGCGACGTCATCGCCTTCGACTTCACGCCCGTCACCTTGCCTTCGATGTCGAAGTAGCGCACTTCGCGGAAGTTGAACAGGCGTTCGTAGAACTCTGCCCATTCCTGCATGCGGCCGCGATGCACGTTGTGCGTCAGGTGGTCGATATAGGTGAGGCCGTGGCCGACCGGGTTCGGGTTCGCGCCGGCGATCGGCTCGAAATCGACGTCATAGATGCTGATGTTGCCGATTGCGCCCGGTTGCGCGCCGTTCTTGCCGCGCCAGCGGTCGACGAAGTAGATCAGCGAATCGCCGATGCCCTTGATCGCCGGGATATTCAGCTCCATCGGGCCCGTCTTGTTGTCGAAGCCCCAGGCGCCGAGATCGAGTGCGTGCTGGTATGCCTTCGCGGCATCCTGCACGCGGAACGCGATCGCGCAGATCGACGGGCCGTGCAGGCGCGCGAAGCGTTGTGCGAACGAATCGGGTTCGGCGTTGATGATGAAGTTGATGTCGCCCTGGCGGTACACCGTCACGTCCTTGTGGCGGTGGCGCGCGATCGCGGTGAAACCCATCCGTTCGAACAGTTGTCCGAGCGCTTTCGGGTCCGGTGCCGTGTATTCGATGAATTCGAAGCCGTCGGTGCCGACGGGGTTGTCCCAGTTCGGGATCTGCATGGCGTGTCTCCTGTGGGGGCGATCGGCCGGGGCGACGTGCGCATGCCCAGCCTGGTTCGATGTCGAACGTGGCACACGCAGCGGCGTGTGCGACGAATCGGTACGTGCGACAGAGTGTAGCGGGCAGCCGCGAGCGTAAACTTGCGAACTTAATTGCCCGAACCTACGATGGCGCAATTTCCAGTCTTTAAATATTCAATGGAGGGCAGAAGATGGCGCAAGCCGAATTGGATGCCATCGACCGGCGGATTCTTGCGATTCTTCAGGAGAACGGGCGCCTGTCGAACCAGGAGATCGCCGAGCGCGTGAACCTGTCACCGAGCCCGTGCCTGCGGCGAATCCGGCGGCTCGAGGAGATCGGCGTGATCACCGGCTATGTCGCGCTGCTGGATCCGCAGAAGCTCGGGCTCGACCTGCTCGCGTACGTGAGCGTGCGGCTCGAGAAGCGCGGCGGCCTGGCGCCGGTGCGGGCCGACGAAACGTCGGCGCGTGCGGGCGCGACCCATGCGGAGCTGTTTCGCGCGGCCGTGCAGACCTGGCCGGAAGTGGTCGCGTGCCATGCGATGACGGGGGATATGGATTACCTGCTGCGCGTGCAGGTCGAGGACATGGCGCATTTCTCCCGCTTCGTGCAGGAGCATCTGCTGCATCACCCGTCGGTGATCGACGTGAAGACGAGCTTTTCGCTCGAATGCTTCAAGGAAACGACGGCGTTGCCGATTCGTTCGGTGCGCTAGTGCGCGGTGGGGAAGGGAGGGGCCGGGCGCGCGGTTGGCGCGGCCCGGCTGGCCGACATTACGCCGTCAGCGCGGCGGGCATCAGCGATTCGATGAACTTCGTGGTGCGGCGCGCCTGGCGCTTCATCGCGTAGTCGAACACCGCGGCCTGTTCCTGCAGCATCTCGGCGATGATCGTCGAGTGGTCGGCCGGCGGCAGCGACAGGTACGCATCGGCTTCACCGTACGCGTACTCGATCCGCATCCCGGATTTCTTCGCGATGTGCATCATCGTCGCGTTCCGCGACAGGCAGTGCATGTACAGCATCGTCACGTGCGTGTTGCGGCTGCGGATCGCCGCGCGCTCGAACAGCTTCGAGCCGACGCCGCGGCCGCGTGCGCTTTCGAGCACCGACACGCCGAATTCGGCCGTGCGCTTGTCGCCCTCGGCCGGCAGGTAGGCCAGGTGGCCGACGCCGATCAGTTCGAGGTCGTGGTCGAACACGCCGAACACGGTGTCGCGGCCGAAGTCGATCGTGCGGACATAGTTCTCGATCACGTGGTCGGGCACCATCTGGCCGAAGCGCAGCAGGCGATCCTCTTCGTCGAGCGAGAGAAAGTGAGTGAGCATTTGCTCACGGTCTTTGGAAGCCAGTTCCCTGACGAGAACCGGCGCAGACCCGGCGTTGCCGACGACATCGGCAGTGCCGTTGAATTGCGTGTTCATCGTGGGTTCCTCAGTGTGACCGTACAGCGGGTTGTGCAATGCAACAGCATTTTACCCGACCGCTGGCCCTCGGATTGGGGAAAACCCGTATTTGACGATGTTTAAGCTGGAGGATGAATTCTAAATCTGCTTAGTTAATTGACTATCTATCTGATTTTAAACATATTTAAAATTCGTCATATGAAACGTGCAACAGGCGGTCGCAGTGTGCCCGTCGCGCAACGCTTGCTGCTGCGCGTCAATCAGGCGGCGGTCGACAGCCCGCGCTCGATCAGGTCGATCACTTGCTCGGCGAAGTCGCGGTAGCCGAGGCGGCCGCCCGGCTTCAGCCACGTGAACGTCCAGTTGATCATCCCGAACACCATCATCGTCACGGATGTCTGGTTTTCCTTCGAGATGCGGTCCGGATACGCGCGGGCGAGCTGCCGGGTGAACGCCGCGACGATGTCGCGCTGGCGGTCGAGCACGATTTCGCGCTGCGCGTCCTCGAGATACTTCACGTCGTTGAGCAGCGCGACGTGCCGGCTGTGCGACGTCTCGTACTCGGCGAGGAATGCGCGCACCAGCTCCGCAAACGCGTCGCGCTCGCTGAGGCCGCGTCGCTGGCTCGCCCCTTCGACCTCGGCGATGATCAGCATCAGCCGTTTCGTGTAGCGGTCGAGCAGGTCGAACAGGATCGCTTCCTTGCTCTCGTAATAGTGATAGAGGCGTGCCTTCGACGTGCCGCTCGCGGTCGCGAGATCGGACATCGACGTGCTCGGATAGCTCGTCTGCGCGAATTTCTCGGCGGCCAGATCGAGGATCTGCTCGCGCTGGGATTCGTGGTCGGGCGCTCGGGTACGGGCCATGGTCGAATGCGGAAGATTAGCGGTGCGTGGTGGCCGCGCGGGCCGCGCGCACCTGCGTGGAAGAGAGGGCGTCGGGCGCGTCGTCCTGCAGCTCGAGCCGGCCGGCTGCCGCGAGCTCGCGGCAACGCCACCAGGCGATCGAGTCGCTGACGAACAGCCCGCCGCGGTCGGCGTCGGCCATGATGCTGCCGACGAGGCGCCCCGCGGGCCGCCAGTCGGTTTCCGCGCGCGCGACGATCAGCGTGTCGAGATCCTCGTAGTAGCCGCTCTTGATCGTGTTGCTGACCCAGTAGCGCAGTTCGGCGTTCAGGTGCTTCGCCTCCTGCCATTCGAGCGCGAGGCGGCCGATGCGCAGCACCGAGATCGGTGCGGCCACCGGGCGCTTCCGTGCCAGCTCGGCCGGCGAGAACATGCCGGTCGCGCACGCCTGGTCGGTGCGCGACAGCGCCGCGCGCTGCGCCGAGTCGAGGTCGGCGGCTGACAGTCGCACTTCGTTCAGGCGTTGCGGGACGTTGCGCAGGTGATAGGCGACGCGGCGCAGCAGCAACTTGTCGCCGACGCTCGGCGCATGCCACACCACCACCTGGCCTGTATCGGTCGCGAGCTGGTCGAGGCGCGCGAACTCGCCTTCGATCTCTGCATTCCAGTCGGGAATCTGGTCGCCTAGCACGCGCTGCCAGAAGGCGGCGCGCGTGTCGTGCGTCTCGTCGGCGCCCTTGAGCGGCCCGACGCCGAGATCATCGAGCAACCCGACGACGAGCTCGTCGCGTCCGGTTTGCGCAAGTGCCTCGCGCAGTGACGCGGCGGCGGTGCCGCCCTGAATCACATGAATGGTACTCATCGGCCTGTCGTCAACAAAAGAAAACCGCCGGCCGGGCGGACGTTGCGATGTCCAGCCGGCCGGCGGCCCCTAGTGTAAGCGAGATGTGTGACGGCGAGAAACCGTCTGGCACCGCGACGCGACGTCGCTCAACGCTCGTCGTAGCTCACGACGACCTTGTCGCTGATCGGGTGGCACTGGCACGTGAGCACGAAGCCGTCCTTCACTTCATGCTCTTCGAGCGTGTAGTTCTTCTCCATCCGCACTTCGCCCTCGAGCACCTTCGCGCGGCACGTGCAGCACACGCCGCCCTTGCACGCGTACGGCAGCGCGAGGCCCGCGCGCAGGCCGACATCGAGCAGGCTCACGCCTTGGTACGGCAGCCGCAGCTTGCGCTTCTTGCCGTCGAGCACGATTTCCAGGTCGGCAGCCGGCGTCTGGTCGGTGATTTCGACGACCGGCGTGCCGGCCTGCGGCAGCGGCGTGCCGAAGCGCTCGACGTGCACCTTCGCCTGCGGCACGCCGGCTGTCTTCAGCGCGGCTTCGGCCGCATCCATCATCGGCGCGGGGCCGCAGATGAATGCCTCGTCGATTGCATCGGCCGGCGTCAGCGTGTCGAGGAATTCCGCGCATTTCGTCTGGTCGAGCACGCCGTTGAACAGCTCGACGTCCTGCTGGTCGTCCGACAGCACGTGATAGAGGACGAAGCGGTTCATGTAGCGGTTCTTCAGGTCCTCGAGCTCCTCCGCGAACATGATCGCGTCGACGCTGCGGTTGCCGTAGATCAGCGTGAACGTGCTGCGCGGTTCGAGTTCGAGCGTCGTCTTCACGATCGCGAGCACCGGCGTGATCCCGGAGCCGCCGGAAAACGCGACGTACTGCTTGCCGTGATCGGCGTTCAGGTGCGTGAAGAAACGGCCGTCCGGCGTCATCACGTCGATCGTGTGGCCCGGCTTGAGCGAATCGAACGCGAAGTTCGAGAAGCGGCCGCCGCGCACGCGCTTGATGCCGATGCGCAGTTCGCCGTCACGGTCGTAGTCCGTCGTGCCGACGCAGATCGAATACGAGCGGCGCGTTTCCTCGCCGTCGATGTGGGTCTTCAGCGTGACGAACTGGCCCTGCGTGAAGCGGTACGCATCGCGCAGCTCGGGCGGCACGTCGAAGGAGACGGTTACGGCGTCGGCGGTCTCGGGCCGCACGTCGCGGATACGCAGCGGATGAAATTGCGGGGTCGCCATATCGATTAATAAGGTTTGAAGTAGTCGAAGGGTTCGCGGCAGTCGACGCAGCGATACAGCGCCTTGCAGGCCGTGGATGCGAATTGCGCGAGACGTTCGGTACGAGCGGAGCCGCAGCGAGGGCACGCAGGCGCCGCGACGGGCCGCGGCACGAAGCGCACGACGTTTTCCCGCGGCGCGGCGGTGCCGCACTGGCCGACCGGCGGTGCGATGCCGTACGCGCGCAGCTTGTCGCGCGCTTCCTGCGTGATCCAGTCGGTCGTCCATGCAGGCGCGAGCACCGTCTCGATCCGGTGCGGCGGGAGGTCGGCGGCCTGCAGCGCGGCGGCGATGTCCTCCGCGATCTGCGACATGGCCGGGCAGCCCGAATAGGTCGGCGTGATCACGACCTCGAGCTGGCCGTCGTCCGCGCGGCGGACGTCGCGCAGGATGCCGAGCTCGCGGATCGACACGACCGGGATCTCGGGGTCGGGCACGGCTTCGAGCACGTCCCATGCACGGGCGAGCAGCGGATCGTCGCGGTGCGTGGCGGGCGCGACATGAGCGGGGGCGGTCTGGACGGACATCGTCGGGCTCCGTGGCGTCGGGGTTACCAGGTCGCGCCAGGGTGCTGGCGTGCGAGGCTTTGCAGTTCCGCGAGCAGGTAGCCCATGTGCTCCGAGTGCTCGCCCTGCTTGCCGGTCGTTACATGCTGCACGGGGGCCGGCAGCGTGAGCGTCGCTTCCGCGAGCGCGTCGTCCACGTCCGCGCGCCATGCCGCTTCGAGCGTGGCCGGCGCGGGGGCGATGCCCCCGGCGGCGACCGCGTCGTCGATTGCATCGGCGGCGAAGAATTCGCGCGTGTACGGCGTCAGGTAGTCGAGCGCGTCCTGCGCGCGACGGTGCGATTCGTCGGTGCCGTCGCCGAGGCGAACGAGCCACTCGCGTGCGTGCTGCACGTGATAGCGGGTTTCCTTCACCGATTTCGCGGCGATCGCGGCGAGCTGCGTGTCGGTCGACGTTTCGAGCGCGGTCCACACGTGCAGCATCAGCACCGAGTACAGGAAGTTGCGCACGATCGTCACCGCGTAGTCCTTGTCGGCGTGCGCAGTGCCGGCGAGCGGGCCGTAATGCGGCAGCTCGGCGAGCGTGAAGTTCGCGAACTCGCGCTCGGTGCGGAAGTAGGCGTAGTCGTCCTCGGTCTTCGTCGCGCCGGTAAGCTGGCGCTCGAGTTCGGCTGCGTGCGTATACAGCATGCGCGCCTGGCCGATGAGGTCGAGGCTCATGTTGGTGAGCGCGATGTCTTCCTCGAGGATCGGGCCGTGGCCGCACCATTCGGCATTGCGCTGACCGAGGATCAGCGTGTTGTCCGCGAGGCGCAGCACGTAGGAGAGGTGTTCGGGCGTGATCGTCATGGCGCGGGCGTTACATGTGGTTGACTTCGTCGGGCAGCGTGTAGAACGTCGGGTGACGGTAGATCTTGTCGCCCGCCGGTTCGAACAGCTCGGCCTTCTCGCTCGGATCCGACGCGGTAATTGCAGACGACGGCACCACCCAGATGCTCACGCCTTCCTGGCGGCGTGTGTAGACGTCGCGCGCCATGCGCAGCGCCATCGACGCGTCGGCGGCGTGCAGGCTGCCGCAATGCTTGTGGTCGAGCCCCTGCTTGCTGCGCACGAACACTTCCCAGATCGGCCATTCCTTGTTCATCACTTTCTCCTGAATCCTGAATCCTGAATTCGATGGTGTGCCGCCGCTCAGGCGGCGTGCTGTTCGGCGCGCGCGCGGCGCTTTGCTTCGTGGGCGAGTGCGGCTTCGCGTACCCATGCGCCGTCGTTGTGTGCTTTCACGCGGGTCGCGAGGCGTTCCTTGTTGCACGGGCCGTCGCCGTTGACCACGCGCCAGAATTCGTCCCAGTCGATCGTGCCGTAGTCGTGATGGCCGCGCGCCTCGTTCCATTTCAGGTCGGGGTCGGGCAGCGTCACGCCGAGCACCTTCGCCTGGTCGACCGTCGCGTCGACGAACTTCTGCCGCAGGTCGTCGTTCGTGATCCGCTTGATGCCCCATTTCGCGGACTGATTGCTGTGGACCGAATCGGCGTCGCTCGGGCCGAACATCATCAGCACCGGCCACCACCAGCGGTTCACGGCCTGCTGGACCATCGCGCGTTGCGCGTCGGTGCCCTTCATCATCGACAGCAGCGCGTCGAAGCCCTGGCGCTGGTGGAACGATTCTTCCTTGCACACGCGGATCATCGCGCGCGCGTACGGGCCGTACGTGCAGCGGCACAGCGGGATCTGGTTCATGATCGCGGCGCCGTCGACGAGCCAGCCGATCACGCCGACGTCGGCCCAGGTCGGCGTCGGGTAGTTGAAGATGCTCGAGTATTTCGCCTTGCCGGCGTGCAGTGCGTCGATCAGCGAATCGCGCGATACGCCGAGCGTTTCGGCCGCGCTATAGAGATAGAGGCCGTGGCCGGCTTCGTCCTGGACCTTCGCGAGCAGGATCGCCTTGCGCTTCAGGCTCGGCGCGCGCGAGATCCAGTTGCCTTCGGGCAGCATGCCCACGACTTCCGAGTGCGCGTGCTGCGAGATCTGGCGCACCAGCGTCTTGCGATAGGCGTCGGGCATCCAGTCCTGTGGTTCGATCTTGCCGTCGGCGGCCATGACCGCATCGAACCGCGCCTGCTCGGGCGACTCGGCTGCGGCGTCGAGTGGCGCGACGTTGCCGGGGATGTCGAGGGATTGCGTGTACATGGCGAGGTTCTCGTCCGGTTGAATGTGTGCGAAGTATAAACCAACCGACCGGTCGGTTAATAAATTTCTTGAGGAATTGCGGTGAGACTCGGGTAAACGAGGCACGTCGGGGCGCGATCGGGTCGCGTGATGGTGGTTCGGCGCGTGGGGTTCGCGCCTTCTGCGGCACAATGCCCGCTTTCCGACGAGGATTTTGCCGATGTCATTCCGAAGCAGTATCGCCGCGGCCGTGCTGGGCGCGGCCGTCTTTGTCTCGCCGCTCGTGGCGTCGGCCTCGGCCGCACCGGCCGGATGGGTGGCCGCGTGGGCGACCGCGCTGCAGCCGATTCCCGACCTTGCCGCACCGCCGCCGCTCTATCGCGCGCCCGACGTGGCCGGGCGCGCCGTGCGCCAGGTCGTCTATCCGACCGTGTCGGGGCGCGCCG
>NZ_JAAGPG010000879.1:0-237 GCF_017104665.1 Burkholderia sp. Se-20378
GAGTGGTCATTATGTCGTTCTTTTCTGGAGGTACCATGCTGTGCGGTCTAGTGATAGACTTGGAGTCACTGATTTAGTTGTGTGTCGCGTGCGCAGTCTGTAAGCAGATTTCGTAGCCGCCGCACGTCTATACGGTCGACGGAGTAGGGGGTAATATTGACATATAGTTATGTAGGCTGTTCTGGGGGGGGGGGGGGGGGGGGAGGGGGGAGGGGGGTGGTTTTTTTTTTTTTTTTT
>NZ_JAAGPG010000880.1:0-1982 GCF_017104665.1 Burkholderia sp. Se-20378
TCTGCTCGCCAGATGCCACATCGAGCCGAGCAGCTTGCCGTACGACAGCGTCGACGTCGGCGAGCTGCGCGGCAGCCGCAGCACGATCACGGCGGCGAGCGCGACGAGCGCCGCGACCGACGCGGCGAACACCGCACGCCAGCCGAAATACTCGGCGACGAAGCCGGCGGCCGTCCGCGCGAGCAGGATGCCGAGCAGCAGCCCGCTCATCACGGTGCCGACCGCATGCCCGCGTTCGGCCGGCGGTGCGATTTCGGCGGCGAACGGTACGGCCTGTTGCGCGATGGTCGCGAGTACGCCGATCGCGAGGCTCGCGACGGCGAGCACGGCCAGCGACGGCGCGGTGGCCGCGACGATCAGCGCGATCGACAGGCCGGCGATCTGCATCAGGATCAGCCCGCGGCGGTCGAAGCGGTCGCCGAGCGGCGCGAGCAGGAACATGCCGGCCGCATAGCCGAGCTGCGTTGCGGTCGGCACCGCGCCGATCCACGACGCGCCGTCGGGAAACGCGGAGCGGAAGCTGTCGAGCAGCGGCTGGTTGTAATAGATGTTCGCGACGGACACGCCCGCGATCGTCGCGAGCAGCAACAGCAGGCTGCGCGAGTAGTGGGGCGAGGCGGCGTCGGTCGGACGGTCGGTGGAGGCGGTGGACATGGCTGCGCGAACGGAAGTGGGGCGGCGCAGCGCGCGGCGCACGCATCGGGTGCGCAGGCGGGCGGGGCGCCGTCGAGGCTGCCGATCATACCGGAGCGACGTGAATCCTGCCGGGCGGGGGCAGAACGGCCAAGCCGGCATGACCGGTGTAACCGGCCGGGCGCCGCCCGTCATCGTGCGTGCTTCAATCCGTCAGTCGACCAGCTCACCCGTCGGTTCATAAAACGGATAAGGCCCGGCCCCTTCATCGACATACACGTGATGCGACGTCATCCCCGTATCGGGCACATAGTGATGGACCGCGAACGCCGGCGGTTCGAGCCGGAACGCGGAGGGCCCATCGGTTCGCAGGTCGAATGCGACCTGGTGCGCGGGCGACGGCACCGCGGCTGCGAGCGTGCCGCCGAAGCGCGTGAACATCGTGCGATGCACGTGGCCGCACAGCACGCGCTCGACGTTCGGATATCCGCGCAGCAGCGCGTCGAGTTTCGCGGAAGCGGCGGGCGTGAGGTGCAGCTTGTCCATGTGGCCGATTCCCGATGCGAACGGCGGGTGATGCAGCGCGACGATCACGGGCCGGTCGCGCGCGGCGTCGAGCTGTGCGGCGAGCCACGCGAGCCGTGCATCGCACAGGTCGCCGTAGCTGGCGCCGGGAACCTGCGAGTCGAGCGCCAGCACGCGCACCGCGCCGACGTCGAGTGCGTACTGCACGAATTCACCTGCCTGCAGCTCGGCGCGATCGGCGAACGCGCGGCGCAGCCCGGCGCGGTCGTCGTGATTGCCGATCATCAGGTAGTACGGAATCTCGAGCGCCGCGAGCAGCCCGCGCAGGTTGCCGTACTCTTCATCGTGGCCGAAATCGGTCAGGTCGCCGGTGACGAGCACGGCGTCGGGGCGCGGCACGAGCGCGTTCAGTTTTTCGATGCAGCGCGTGAGCGCGGCCGCGGTGTCGACGCGCCGGTACGCGAGCTGTCCCGGACGCTTGATGTGGAGATCGCTGATTTGAGCAAGCAGCATCGTCGTTCCTCGGAATTGTCTGATTGTTGTCGCGGCGTCGTGCGCCGCGGTGGGGTGCTGCATGAATGATGCCGGAACGACGGATTACGCGCCGAGCGCGATCAGGCCTTCCGGCGCGATCGTGAGGCCGACCGCCGTGCCGCGTGCGAGCGCGATGCGGCCCGGCACGTCGATCACGAGCGCGTCCGGGGCCGCGTGCTCGATCGTGAGCCGCGTGCGCTCGCCGAGGAACGCGCATGCACCGACCGCGCCGCGCAGCGGCGCATGCGCGGGATCGGCGAGTTGTGCATCCTCGGGGCGGAAGAACCACT
>NZ_JAAGPG010000881.1:0-2113 GCF_017104665.1 Burkholderia sp. Se-20378
TCACGCGTCGGTGGTCGCCCATTTCGATTCGGGCGAAACGCTGCTGGGCGACGCGATGCTGGATTTCTTCAGCGTCTGCGCATGACCGCCCGCCGATCGGCTCATCCAACCGGAGACTCCCGCATGTCCGCCTTCGCCACGCCGCGCGTGTTCGCGCCTGTCCTCACGCCGTTTCGCGCCGACGGGTCGATCGACGCGCCGCGCTTCGTCGCGTTCTGCCGCTGGCTCGTCGGGCAGGGCGCGGGCCTCGCGCCGTTCGGCACCAACAGCGAGGCGAACTCGCTGAGTGCCACCGAGCGCTGCATGCTGCTCGACCGGATCGCGGCCGCCGACATCGATCCCGCGCAGGTATTGCCCGGCACCGGCGCGTGCGCGCTGCCGGACGCGATCGCGCTGACGCGCCACGCGGTGGAGGCCGGCTGCGCGGGCGTGCTGATGCTGCCGCCGTTCTTCTACCAGGGTGTCAGCGACGACGGCTTGTTCGCGTATTACGCGGGCGTGATCGACGCGGTCGGCTCGGACCGGCTGCGCGTGCTGCTGTATCACATCCCGCAACTGACGGGCGTGCCGATCACGCACACGCTGATCGAGCGGCTGGTCGCTGCGTATCCGCGCACGGTGGTCGGCATCAAGGACAGTTCGGGCGACTGGGCGAACACGGTGACGATGCTCGAACGCTTTCCGGGCTTCGCGGTGTTCCCCGCGTCGGAGGCGCTGCTCGGGCGTGCGCTGCCGCTGGGTGCGGCCGGCTGCATCTCGGCAACCGCGAACCTGCAGCCGCACGCGATCGCGCAATTGCTCGCGGCGCCGACGGCCGTCGAACGCGCGACGTGGGAAGGGCGTGTATCGACCGTGCGCACCGCGTTGCAATCGCCGTCGATGATTGCCGCGCTGAAGGCCGTGGTCGCGCATTTCACGGGGCACGGCGACTGGGCGCGCGTGCGCGCGCCGCTGACACCTCATGCACCGGCCGACGTGCGCGCACTGCTCGCGCAGCTCGACGCACTCGGCTTCACGATGCCGTCGATCGACGAGGCACGTGCATGACGCGGCTCAACGCAATGCGCGGCCGCGCCGGGGTGCCGTCAGATCGATTCGCGCTCGTTGCGCTGGCGCTTGAGCCGGCCGAGCACGACGATCGACAGGCGCGCGGTGTGGTCGCGCATCGCGTTGTACGCGCGCTCGGGTTCGGCGGCGAGGATCGCATCGACGATCTCGCGGTGCTCGTCGGTGGCGGCCTCGAAACGCTTCGGCGACGCGGGCTGCGCCGCGCGAAAGCCCGCGAGGCGCTGCCGCTGCACCGCGATGATCGACGCGAGCGACTTGCTTTGCGCGCCCTTGCAGATCAGTTCGTGGAATTCGCGATTGAGCTGGAAGTACTCGGCCTCGTCGCCGCGCGCGATCGCCTCGTTCATCTCGACCTGCAGCTCCTCGAGCTGCTTCTTCTCGACGACGCTCATTCGCTGCGCGCTGAGCCGGCAGCACAGCGCCTCGAGCTCGCACATCGCTTCGAGCATGTCGGCGAGTTCGTCGAGGCTGAATTGCGCGACCACCACGCCCTTGCGCGGCGTCAGCTCGACCATCCCTCGCGCGGCCAGCTCGCGCAGCGCTTCGCGGATCGGCGTGCGCGACGCGTTGAACCGCTCGGCAAGCGCGATTTCCTCGAGCTTCTGGCCCGGTTCGAGCGTGCCGTCGATGATCTCGTCGAACAGCAGGCGATAGATCTTGGAAGAGAGCGTGGTCATCGTGTCGTGTGTGGTGTGGACAGCGCCGGCGGCCGCACCTGCCGGCCGGGAACCGCGCGAAAAGGCGTGGCCGCAGGGCCGGCCCATTATGCGCCAGCCGCCGGGGCCGCTCAATTTGCGGGGCGCGGCGCCGGACCGGACCCGCCGCGCAGTGTACGCGGAATTCGTTTCCGACCCGATAGGAGTATACGAGAAATATCAAATGAATACACGAGTGATTTATTGTATACGCGTCACTCGTCCCCGCCTGACGACGACAAAAGAGGACAACCGTGATCTGGTTCGGTATCGCAACGTATGAACTGAATGGCCGCGTCGCGGCAGGGCTCGCGATGGAGGGCGCGCTGTACGACGCGCAGGCCGTGCTG
>NZ_JAAGPG010000882.1:0-2140 GCF_017104665.1 Burkholderia sp. Se-20378
TGTCGTCGGCTTCGACAACATCCCGGCCGCCGCGCACGCGAGCCCGCCGCTCACGACGCTCGCGGTCGACAAGGAGGCGCTCGGCCGCCGCGGCGTCGAGCTGCTGCTCGCGGAAGCGCCCGAGCGCACCGAGATTTCCCTGCCCGTCGAGCTGATCGTGCGGGCCAGCAGTCAGCCCGCCGGCTCCCCGGCACTCGATACCGCCACGGTCACCGAATCATGAACATGCCCCCGGTCCAACCCTGCACGGCCGCGCCGGCCGCCCACACGCAAGCCGCGCCGTTCGTCGCGAGTTTCCGCGACCCGTCGTTCCTGCTGTCGCACATCGAGGACACGCTGCGCTTCTACGCAACGAACGCGTTCGACCCGACGGGCGGCTTCTACCATTACTTCCGCGACGACGGCAGCATCTACAACCGCACGTCGCGCCACCTCGTCAGCAGTTGCCGGTTCGTCTTCAACTACGCGATGGCGTACCGGCATTTCGGCGATCCGCGCCACCTGGAATACGCGCGCCACGGGCTGCGCTTCCTGCGCGACGCGCACTGGGACGACGAACTGCAGGGCTACGACTGGGAACTCGACTGGCGCGACGGCGCGAAGCGCGCGACGCTCGACGGCACGCGCCACTGCTACGGCCTCGCGTTCGTGCTGCTCGCGGCCTCGCACGCAACGATGGCCGGCATCGACGAGGCCCGCCCGCTGATCGCGACCACCTTCGAGCTCGCCGAGCACCGCTTCTGGGATGCGGCCGCGGGCCTCTATGCGGATGACGCGACACCGAACTGGATCGTGTCGTCGTACCGCGGCCAGAACGCCAACATGCACATGACGGAGGCGCTGCTCGCGGCGTACGAGGCGACCGGCCACCTCACGTACCTCGATCGCGCGGAAAAGCTCGCGTCCCACATCACGCAGCGCCAGGCCTCACTGTCGGGCGGGCTCGTGTGGGAGCACTACCATGCGGACTGGTCGGTCGACTGGGACTACAACAAGGAAGACAGCTCGAACATCTTCCGTCCGTGGGGCTTCCAGCCCGGGCACCAGACCGAATGGGCGAAGCTGCTGCTGATCCTCGAGCGGCACCGCCCGCTCGACTGGCTTGTGCCGCGCGCGGCCGAGCTGTTCGACGCGGCGCTCACGCACGCGTGGGACGCCGATCACGGCGGGCTGTACTACGGCTTCGGCCCCGACTTCACGATCTGCGACCACAACAAGTATTTCTGGGTGCAGGCGGAAACCTTCGCGGCCGCCGCGATGCTCGGCGCGCGCACCGGCAGCGAGCGCTTCTGGGACTGGTACGACGAGATCTGGCGCTATAGCTGGACGCACTTCGTCGATCACCGCTACGGCGCGTGGTACCGCATCCTCACCTGCGACAACCGCAAGTACAGCGACGAGAAGAGCCCGGCCGGCAAGACCGACTATCACACGATGGGCGCGTGCTACGACGTGCTCGCGACCCTCGCGCGCGCGCAGCGCAGCGAGCCGACGCAATGAGTGGCGGCACGTTTCCGGCTTTCGTGTCGGCGGGCGACATCCTGACCGACATGGTGCGGGCGGGCGACGCGCAATGGACCTCGGTGCCGGGTGGCGCCGGCTGGAACGTCGCGCGCGCGGTTGCGCGGCTCGGCGTGCCGAGCGCGCTCGCGGGCTCGATCGGCGAAGACTGCTTCTCCGACGTGCTGTGGCGCACGAGCGAAGCGGCCGGGCTCGACCTGCGCTTCCTGCAGCGCGTCGCGCGGCCGCCGCTGCTCGCGATCGTCCACGAGACCCGCCCGCCTGCGTACTTCTTCATCGGCGAAGCGAGCGCCGACCTCGCGTTCGATCCGGCGCAACTGCCGGCCGGCTGGACCGACCACGTGAAATGGGCGCACTTCGGCTGCATCAGCCTCGTGCGCGAGCCGCTCGCCGGCACGCTGGCCGCGCTCGCGGCCGACCTGCACGCGCGCGGCGTGAAGATCAGCTTCGACCCGAACGTCCGGAACCTGATGACGGCCGCATACCGGCCGACGCTGGAGAAGATGGCCGCGCTCGCCGACCTGATCAAGGTGTCCGACGAGGACCTGCGGCACCTGTTCGGCGGCGACGGCCCCGACGCGATCGGCGCGGTGCGTGCGCTGAACCCGCGCGCGGCGGT
>NZ_JAAGPG010000883.1:0-2389 GCF_017104665.1 Burkholderia sp. Se-20378
CCGCACACGTCCTCGAACGCCGCATCGCACGCGTCGGCGATCGCGATGCCCGCGCCGCCGAGCTGCATCACGCCCTTCGGCGCGGCCCGCTCGTCGAGCACCGTCCGCGCATCCGCCATCAGGTACGCGCGCAGCGACGTGGTGCCCCAGTCGAGTGCGATCAGGCGCGGCGCCGGCGCTTGGCCGCCGGGCCGTGGTATTGCATCTTGCATAGGATTCCTCTGTTTTACGGTTGCAGCTCGATGCTTCGTCAGGCCCGTATCAGAAGAGCGTCTCGATACCCGCGTAGACGCCCGTCTGCCCGTGGCCCGGCATCGGCGACGCACCGAGCCCGTTGCCGTTGCCGAGCCCCGGCGACTGCGGGTTCACGCCCAGGTTCGCCCCCGCGCTGTTGAACACGTGCGCGGCCGTCGCATACAGGAACGTGCGCTTCGACAGGTCGTACATCGCGCCGAGGCCGATGATCGTCGAACGCCCTTCGCCGCTGTGGTCGGCGGTCCACTGGCCGGCGTCGATCTTCATCGAATAGACGGCGCTCTGCAGATGCAGGAACGGCGTCGCGTCGTACGTCACGCCGCCCCAGTAGTAGTTCGCGGTGCGCGACAGGCCAGCCGGCGTGTCGGGCGCGCTGTAGCGCGTATAGCCGAGCTGCACCAGTGCGGGGCCGAAGCGGTCGCGCACGCCGATGAACGCTTCCTGCGACGCGGTGAACAGGTTGTCTTCGCGGCCGTACTGGTTGCGGATCTCGTTCCAGATGGCGCGCACTTCGAAGTCGCCGTGCGTGTACGCGACCGTCGCGCCGTCGGAAAGGCCCGTTGCACCCACGTTGTTCGTCGAACCGCGCAGCCAGCCGTTCGAGCTGTTGCCGAGGTTCGCCTGCAGCGCGAACGAGAAGCCGCCGAACTTCGGCGATTCGTAGCGTATCCCGTTCGACAGCTTCGGGCCGTTGCGGTAGGACGTGAGCGACTCGACCGAATAGTTTTCCTCGAGCAGCGGATCGTACGACCAGATATAGCTGTTGATGAACGAGCCCTGCCCGAGCCGCAGGAAGCCGTAGCGCTCGTTCTTGAAGCCGACCCACGCGCCGCGCTGGAACAGCACGCCGCCGCCGTAGTTGCCGTTCGCCGCGTTGATCGACGATTCGAGCCAGAACACGGCCTGGTTGCCGCCGCCGAGATCCTCCTTGCCGGTGATGCCGAGAATGCTCGTCCCCCAGTCGTTGCCTTCCGAGAAGCGCGAGCCCGTCGAATGCGGGCCGTTCTGCACGCCGCTCAGGTACTGCACGTCGCCGCCCACACGCCCCCATACGGTGACGCTCGATTGAGCCTGCGCCACGGCCGGCACCGCCAGGGCCAGCGCCGCGATCCACCCATACTGTCGCATCTAGATCTCCTCCTTCTTTTCGTTCACGTCTCGCCCAATTTGGGAAAACGCTTTCCCTTTTTAGTAAAAAAATTTCGCGGCGTTTGTCGTGCGTCGTTTTCCGCCAGATCTCGAACGGAATGCGCGCGTGCTATGCTCGCGAAACGGGAAAGCGTTTTCATTGTCGGCGCGCGATTGCGCTTTTTCAAGAAAATTCTGGCCCTCCAAGGGATACTACCGAGTCCGATCGCGCGGCACGCATACGATGCCGCCGCGCGGTCGCCGCCACCGGCGCGCATGCTATGCTCGCCGGCAAAATGCACTGACACTCACTTTCATCGTGGCCAAGATCAACGAAGTCGCCGCCGCTGCAGGCGTCTCCATCGGAACCGTCTCGAAGTTCATCAACAAGACGAAGCGCTTCTCGCCCGACGTCGAGCGCCGCATCGCCGAGGCGATCGAGCAGCTCGGCTATGAGTCGAACCCGCTCGCGCGCTCGATGGCCACCGGTCAGACGGGCGCGGTCGGCGTCGTGATCCAGGACATTCTCAACCCGTACTTCACCGCGATGGTCAAGGGCGTGAACCGGATCGCGCAGCGCAACGACTTCGTCGTCCTGATCGTCGATGCCGACGAGAACCGCAAAGGCGAGCGGCCGGCGCTGACGAAGCTGAGCCGGCGCGTCGACGGGCTGATCCTGAACACCAGCATGCCCGACGACGACCTGCGCTGGACCGCGAGCCTCGGCAAGCCGGTGGTCGCGGTCGGTTCCGCGCCGCGCGACGGCCTGCTCACGCTGTACTCCGATCCGGTCCGCGCGGGCGAGATGCTCGCGCAGCACCTGCTGATGGAGAAGTACCAGCGCTTCGCGTACATCAGCCTGCCCAACGCACGCGGTGACGACGCACTCTCAAGTCAGCGCTGCACGAATGGCCTCCTGAAGCCAGACGAAGAGCTCGTATGCGCGTCCAGTCGTTAGAAGGAGGGCACCACCCAGCAACATAAGCTGACTCCAGATATGACGCAC
>NZ_JAAGPG010000884.1:0-2387 GCF_017104665.1 Burkholderia sp. Se-20378
CGGCGCGGCGCGCCGGGCGGCGACGACGCGTCGCCGACCGACGGCGCGTGAGCATGGCTCAGGGGAAGACGCAGGTGACGCATGATCGGAGTCCCTCCGGTTGATGCGCGGGCGCGAAAGCCTGCCCGCCTGTCAGCTTCGACGACGCGCACCGTGCGCCATCGCGCACGGTGCGGGCCGCGTTACTTCTTGTAGCCGGCCTGCCGTACCGCGCGGTCGGCGGCGGCCTGCCCGGCGGCAAGCGCCTGGTCGACCGTCATCTGGCCCGCCACCGCACCGGCGATCGACTGCCCGACCACCGTGCCGAACGACTGGAATTCAGGAATCCCGACGTACTGCACGCCCGTGTACGGCACCTTCTTCAGCGACGGATCGTTCGGGTCGGCCGTCTCGATCGCCTTCAGCACGAAGTCCGAGAACGGCGCGGCGGCCTTGTACTCGGGGCGCTGATAGGTCGACGTGCGCGTGCCCGGCGGCACCGACGCCCAGCCCTCGTCCTTGCCGACCATCTCGATGTACTGCTTCGACGTCGCCCACGCGATGAATTTGCGCGCGGCGTCCTGCTGCTTCGACGTCTTCGGCACGGCCAGCGCCCAGGCCCACAGCCAGTGCGAACCCTTCGGCGTGGCGGCGACCGGCGCGGCCGCGAAGCCGATCCTGTCGGCGACCTGCGACTGCTGTTTGTTATAGAGCATGCCGGCCGCGACCGTCGCGTCGATCCACATCGCGCACTTGCCCGATGCGGTCAGGGTCAGGTTCTCGTTGAAGCCGTTTGAGCTCGCTCCCGGCGGGCCGTCTTTCTTCAGCAGGTTCACGTAGAACGTGATCGCCTTCTTCCATTCCGGCGACGTGAGCTGCGCATTCCAGTTCTCGTCGAACCAGCGCCCGCCGAACGTGTTCACGACCGTCGACACGTACGCCATGTTCTCGCCCCACCCGGCCTTGCCGCGCAGGCAGATCCCGTAGGTGCCCTTCGCCTTGTCGGTGAGCTTGTCCGCGAATTCGGCGATCTGGTCGTAGGTCGGCTGGTCGGGCATCTTGAGCCCCTTCGCCGCGAACAGGTCCTTGCGGTAGAACGTCATCGAGCTCTCGACGTAGAACGGCAGCGCGTACAGCTGGCCGTTGTACGACAGGCTGTCGCGCGCGGTCTTCACGATGTCGTTCAGGTCGTAGTCGGCGGGCAGGCCGGTCATCGGCGCGAGCCAGCCGCGCTTGCCCCACTGCGGCGTCTCGTAGGTACCGATCGCCATCACGTCGAACTGGCCGCTGCCGGTTGTGATGTCGGTCGTCGCGCGCTGGCGCAGCACGTTCTCCTCGAGGATCACCCAGTTCAGCTTGATGTCCGGGTTCGCCTTCTCGAAGGCCGGCGACAGCTTCTTCAGCTCGATCATGTCGGGATTGTTCAGCGTCGCGATCGTCAGCGTGCCGGCGGACGCGGCGCAGGCCGCCGTCGCGAGCGCGGCTCCGGCGAAGCAGCGTGCGGCGGCGTCGAGCATCTTTCGTTGCATGGCATGTCTCCTGTGTTTGTTCGAAGTGTCGTCGGTACTGCGTTTCCTACGCGGCCCGTCACGCCGGCCGCTGCATTCCGCACGCGCGCGCATAGTGCGCGATCACGTCGCGTATCCGGTGGCGCACCCAGGCACGCGGCTCTTTCGCGAGGCCGCCCGCGCGGCATGCCGCGTATACGTCCGGCAACCACTGCGCGACGAGCGTTTCCGGCACCGGCTGCCGCGCGAGGTTGTCGAACAGTTGCTCGACCGCGGCCGCGACGGCCGGCTGCAGCCAGTAGTAGCGGATCCGGTCGCTGTAGCTGAACTGGCGCGCGAGCCGCTGCTCGGCTTCGCCGCCGCGGTAATACGGCGCCCAGTGCTCGGGCTGCGCGCGCATCGCGGCGTCGACCACGTCGCGCAACCGCGAGCGCTGCGCGACGTAACCGATCAGCGCGTCCTCGATGAAGGTCAGCGCGAACAGCGCCTCGCGCAGCGCGAACGTCAGCGCGGGGCCGACCTTCAGCACCGCGAAGTGGTCGCGCACGAGCGCGGCGAGTGCGCCTTCGGTCTGGTAGTCGGTCGAATGCGCCTCGAACACGAGGCGTGGTGTCTGCAGGATACTCGCGCCGAGCGATGCCGCCTTGGCGCTGTCGTAATCGAGCACGTGGCGATCGTCGAAGTCGACGCCCGGCTGCGCGACGATCGCGACGACACGCGTCCATGCATCGTCGAGCCCGGCCGCCGCGAACGCGTGGCGGTGCGCATCGAGCGTCGCCGCGATGCTGTCGCTGCGCGTGACCGCGATCCGTGCGATCGCAGCATCGTCGCCGCTGCCGCTGACTTCGCCGCCCGGCGTCGGCACCTCGGTGCCGATCACGTAGACGGGCGCGATGCCGG
>NZ_JAAGPG010000885.1:0-2263 GCF_017104665.1 Burkholderia sp. Se-20378
AGGGCGTTCCGTGAGCGACGCGATCGACTATATCGGACTCACGCGGCATTCGCATGCCACGCGAACTCGTCGAACGGTGCTTCGAGTACGGGCTTCGTCACGCTGCCGACGTAGTTCGTGATCGTCGATGCGGCGACCACCGCGATCACTTCCAGCAACTGCTCGTCGCTGAAGCCGGCGTCGAGGAACGCTTGCCGGTCGGCATCGGCCAGGCGGCCGCGGGTGTCGATCAGCTTGCGTGCGGTGGCCGACAGCGCGGCCAGTTGCGCGTCGCCGGGCAGATCGCCGCGGCGGATCGCGTCGACGTCGGCGTGGGTCACACCCTGTTTCAGCGCAAGCGCGGTATGGAAGGCGACCGGCCATTCGCTCGCGTTCGTGACCGCGTTGGTGAGCAGGAGCGTCTGGATCTGCGGCTCGGTGAGGCTGCTGGCGTGCACGCGCTCGAACAGGCCGATGAAGCCGTTGATCAGCACCGGTGACGCGGCCATGGCCGCCGCGATGTTCGGCACGATGCCGAAGGTTTGCTGGAGCTGCTGGAGGACGGGCTTGGAGGCGGCCGGCGCCGAGTCGATGGTGTGAAGCGGATAGGCGGACATGATGTCTCCGGGGGATGAGCGCCGCCGGAATGGCGGCGCGACACCCGAAGCGTAGGAGCGGCCGTGTCGTGCGCCAATTACATGGGATGTAATCAGTCGATGCGCGCACGAGGCTGGCCGTCCCGCGAATCCGCTAACTGCCTTGCTTCACCATCTCCGCCAATGTCTTCATCGCCTGCAGGTACGGATACGGCCCGTGGCTGATGCGGGCCACGCCGTATTCCGCGAATTCGGCGAGCGTTGGCGTCTCCGAGACGCGCATCACGTTCACCGGCAGCGGCGACGCGGCCGTCAGCGCGCGAATGAGCGCCGGTGAGCGCAGCCCCGGCACGAACAAGCCGTCGGCACCGGCTGCGGCATAAGCACGCGCGCGAGCCAGCGTCGCGTCGAGCAGGCGCTCGTCGTGCGTGTCGGCCGGTGCCTTGAAGAACACGTCGGTACGAGCATTGATGAAATAGTCGGCACCCGTGCGATCCGCCGCCTGTCGTGCCGCTGCAAGGCGGGCTGCTGCGGCGTCGACGTCACGCAATTCGCCCGTCGCCGGGAAGCTGTCCTCGAGGTTGCAGCCGATCGCGCCGGCCTTGATGCTGAGCGCGATCGTTTCGGCCACATCCTCCGGCCGCTCGCCGTACCCGCTTTCGAGATCGACGGTGACGGGCAGGTCGGTCGCGCGCGTGATCCGCTCGAGCACGTCCATCATCAGCGCGCGCGGCATCTGCTCGCCGTCGACGAAACCGTTGGCCGCCGCGACCGACCAGCTGCCGGTTGCCAGCGCGACAGCGCCCGCGTCGGCCGCCGTGCGCGCGCTGCCGGCGTCCCACACGTTGAACAGCGCCAGCGGCTGGCCCGCGCGGTGAAGCGAACGGAAATGCGCGCCCTTCTCATTGCTGCTCATGCTTGTGTCTCCTTGTGGAAAACCGGATCGGTCGTCGTGCCGAACGATACTGCCACCGAATCGAGCGCCGCGAGGAAATCGCGCGCGTCGAACAGCTCGCCGAGACTGCGCACACCGCCCGACACCACGGTATTGCCGGCTATCAGCCGCACGGCTGCCTCGACGATGATCGGTGCGCTGACCGCGTAGATGTCGCGCCCGGACGCCGTCGCACGGTGCGTCGTACCGCCTTGCACGACGATCGCGTCCATCGCGAACTGCTGCGCCGAGCGGCCCATCTCGTCGGTCGCCTCGGGCGGCGGCGTGGCCGTATCGCGCACGTCGCGCAGCGCGACGGTGGCGAGCCACGATTCGATCGTATCGATGCGCAGGTGACGCGACAGTGTCATCACTTCCGAAAATGGCAGCAACGTCACGTCGACGCGGCCGATCGGCGGCGGGAACGGCCACGCGCGTTCGAGCGCGGTCGACGGCACCGGTGTCGGCTTGCCGTCCTTCTGGACGAGTCGCACCGCGCGATTGCGTTCGCCCGTCACGCGCGTGCCGCGCGTCGGGTGCCAGCGGTCGAGCCCGGTCGCGACATCGACGCGCTCGATCGGCTGGTGCTTGTCCACGACGGCCGTGACGAGCAGGTCGGCCAGGCCGCCGTAGAACGCCGCGGCCGGCACGATGGTCACGCCCGCCGCGCGCGCCCGGGCATCGGCGTGTTCTGCCAGCGCCAGCACCGACGGCTGCTCGGCCGTCAGGTCGAGATAGGGGATGCCGGCCCGCA
>NZ_JAAGPG010000886.1:0-2179 GCF_017104665.1 Burkholderia sp. Se-20378
TGATCCATGCGCGCACGACGATCGCGGGCGGCGGTGCAGCGGCGCTCGCGTTCAGTACGCGCGCTTCGAGATAGCGATGCAGACGGTCGGCCGCGTCGCCGTCGGCTTCGAGCCAGGTCTGGAACTGCTGCCCGGCGAGCTGTCCGTAACGGATCCACGTTTGCGGCACGTCGGCCGTTTGTGCGACGGCCGATACCGCATTCACGGCCAGCACCCACGCGACGACGATCGCCCGCCACCCTCCCGATACGCCCCACTGCTGCATTCGCTTCATCCCGCCTCCCGTTTCGACGATGCGCCGTCGTGCTGCATCATCCGCTCGCCCTGCGCCCTTCAACCGATCTCGATCGGCACGTACAGCCGCGTGCCGCCGCGCTGGACGAGCAGCGCGACGTTGCCGTGCGCGGCGTCGATCTCGGTCATCAGCGCGCCGATGTTCGCGACCGGCGTGCCGTTGACCGACAGCACGACATCGCCGGGCTGCAACCCCGCGCGCGCAGCCTGGCCGCTCGCCTGCTCGACGCCGAGCGCCTGGCCGACGCCGAGCCGCTGGCGCTCCTGCTCCGTCGCCGCGCGCAATGCGGGCCCGAACCGCGCGGGACCTGGCTCGCCGTGCGCCGACGCGGTGCCGCTGTCGAATGCGCCGACCGTCGCGCTCATGTGCATCGCCCGTCCCGCGCGCCAGACGAGCAGGTCGGCTTGCCGGCCGGCGCGCATGCCCGCAACGGTGCCGAGCAGGTCCGACGATTCGGCGACCGGCTTGCCGTCGACCGCGAGCACGACGTCGCCCGGCTGCAGGCCCGCGTGCGCGGCCGGGCCATCCGGCTCGACCATGGTGATCAGCGCGCCGTCGGGGCTGGCGAGGCCGAACGAACGCGCAAGCGCCTGGCTCACTTCCTGGACGGCCACGCCGAGCCGGCCGCGCGTGACCTTGCCGGTCCGCAGCAACTGGTCCTTCACGTCGAGCGCGATGTCGATCGGGATCGCGAACGCGAGCCCCTGATAGCCGCCCGTCTTCGAGAAGATCATCGAGTTGATCGCGATCACGCGGCCGCCGAGGTCGAACAGCGGGCCGCCCGAATTGCCGGGGTTGATCGGCACGTCGGTCTGGATGAACGGAATCGCGCGCTCGCCCGGCAACGAACGCGATTTCGCGCTGACGATGCCCTGCGTGACCGTGTTCGCGAACCCGTACGGCGAACCGATCGCCATCACCCAGTCGCCCACCTCGGTGCGCGCCGGGTCGCCGGTCGCGACGACCGGCAGGTTGTGCGCGTCGATGCGGATCACCGCGACGTCGGAGACGGGATCGCTGCCGATCACGCGCCCCTTGAACTGCCGCTTGTCGGTCAGCTTCACGTCGATCGCGACCGCATCGCCGACCACGTGCCGGTTGGTCAGGATCACGCCGTCCTCGCTGACGATGAAACCCGAACCGAGGCTCACCTCCTCTCGGTTGCCTATCACGCGCCGCGCAAGAAACGGCGCGAGCGGATGATCGGGTGCGATGCCCGGCGGCAACTGAATGCCCATCTGCGTGACTTCGCGCGTGACGCTGATGTTGACGACAGCCGGGCCGACGCGCCGGACCAGCGCGGCAAAATTCGGCAGCACGACGGTCGGCGTTGGGGTCGGCGTCGGCGATGCGGCACCCGGCTGCGCAGGCCGCTCGGCAGCCGTTGCCGTCGAACAACCGCATGCGTACGCGCAAGCCAACGCCAGCCCGCCGGCCATCGCTCGCAGCGCCGCTGCCAGGTTCGTGTGCCTGCCCGCTTTCATGTCGCTGTTCCTCGTCGGTTCGCGCCGGAACGCCGCCGGCTCGTCGTTACCTGCGCCCCACGCGCGGCCGCCTGCATTACTTCGGCGGCACCGCGACCGGCGCATCGGGCCGCTGCGGCGTCGTCGACCGGCCCCAGTTCGAGCCGAAACGGTTTCGCTCGGTCGACAGGTTGAACGTGCCGAGACGGTTCGACGGCTGCTTCGACAGCCGTTCCGAATCCGTTTGCGACGCGCCCGCCTGCGGATCGGCCTTCGGCTTCAGTTGCTGGCTAAGGCAGTCGTACGACAGCGCACGCTTGCCGTCGACTTCCGCATCGACGCACACCGGCTTCGCTGCCGAACCCGGGCTGGCCGGCGCAGGCGCGGGTGCACTCGCCGCCGCGCGGCCGCCCTGCGCCGG
>NZ_JAAGPG010000887.1:0-2229 GCF_017104665.1 Burkholderia sp. Se-20378
CTCCCGGCGCCCGCACGCGATCGGCGTGCACCGCAGCGGGGCAGCCGCATCGCGGGTCGCCGCGCATCGTCCGGCAACCGGCCCCGTCTCACCCGTTCTCCCCGGCGCCGCGCCGTTTCCCCGGCCGGCATCCCGAACCCGCCCGCCAAGGGCTTTCGCTATTCCGTTTATGTTTCGTTCCCTGACGACCCTGATCAAGAAGTGGCGCGCGTCGCGCAATGCCGGTCACCAGCTCGATGCATTGCTCGCGCTCGCCGACGCCGATGCGTCGTACGCCGAGCGCAGCGAATGGCTGATCGAACTCGCGCACTGGCTGCGCCGCACCGGCACGATGCAGGCCGCGCAGGACACGCCGGCCGATCGCGACACCGATGCGCGCGCGTATCCGGCCCATGCACGGTTGCGCTACCTGTTCCACGTGCTCGATCGCAATCCTGCGTGGAAAACCCACGCCGCGCGCATCCTGCGCGGCATCCTGCGCGAGTGCGACGGCATCTCGTTGCTGTGCGACGCCGGCATGCCCGTGCACTCGGGCTTCTTCGGCGCGCTGTTCGAGCGGATCGACTCGTCGCTGATCCCGCCCGCGCCGAACCGCCGCGAGCTGTCGGCGCTGTTCACGCTGATGTTCCCGACGCCGGAAGACGCACAATGGATCGACGCATTGCCCGCCGATCTCCTCACGCGCCTCGCCGACCTGATCTCGTTCGACGTCACCGACGAAGAGCGCCACGAGCCGGGCTCGTTCTCGCGCGACCTGCTGGCCGCGCTGCACAACCTGACCTGCCAGATCAGCTCGACCGGCCTGTCGCAGACGGTGCGCAGCCGGCTCTCCGACGACGACGCACGCAAGCCGCTCGAAACACAGCCGTTCTACCGCCTCACGCGCGCGATGCTCGCAGTCGAGACCGCGCACGCGGCCGTCGAGGACGGCGGCGACCCGAGCAAGCTGCTGCACGAGGTGAACTACCTGCGCGTGCTGCTCGACGAATGCCGGATCGCCGTCGACGACGTGTTCTCGCATCTGTACCGCAACGGCGTGTCGGTCGACATCGTGTTCCAGGTCGAGCGGATGCGCATGCGCATCCTGCGCGCCGAGATGCTGCTGAACGCGTGGATGGCGCGCGACGACCTGCACGGCATGGCGCACCTGACGGCCGAGCTCATCGACGCAAACCACAACAGCCAGAGCGTGTCGCACCTCGTGCGCAGCAACTTCTCGCTGTTCGCGCGCAAGCTCGTCGAGACCAACGCGGACACCGGCGAGCACTACATCTCGCGCGGCCGCGCCGAGTACCTGAAGATGCTGCGGATGGCGGCCGGCGGCGGCCTCGTCACCGTCGTGACCGTGTGCGTGAAGTTCGCGATCACGGGCGCGCACCTGCAATCGATGTTCGAAGGGCTGCTCGCGGGCGTCAACTACGCGGCCAGCTTCATGCTGATGCACTTCCTGCACTTCACGCTCGCGACCAAGCAGCCCGCGATGACTGCGCCGACGCTCGCGCGCGAGCTCGACGACACCGGCCACGAGGAAGGCGTGAAGGCGTTCGTGCAATCGGTTATCGCGCTGATCCGCACGCAGGCCGCCGCGATTTCCGGCAACGTGCTCGTCGTGCTGCCCGTGTGCCTGCTGGTGCAGCTGTTCGCGGGCAACGTGCTGCACGCGAACCTGATCTCGCCGGAGAAGGCGCACGCGACGCTGCACTCGTTCTCGCTGCTCGGCCCGACGCCGCTCTACGCGGCGCTGACCGGCGTGCTGCTGTGGGCGTCGAGCCTGATCGCGGGCTGGGCCGACAACTGGTTCGTGCTGCACCGGGTCGGCGACGCGCTCACGTACAACCGCCGTCTGCGCCTCACGCTCGGTGCGGCCGGTGCCGCGAAGCTCGCGCACTTCTGCCGGTCGAACGTGGCCGGCGTGGTCGCGAACGTCGGCCTCGGCCTGATGCTCGGCCTCATTCCGGCGATCGTCACCGTGTTCATGTTCCCGTTCGAGGTGCGGCACGTGACGCTGTCGGCCGGTTCGATCGGCATCGCGCTCGGCGTGCTGGGCAAGGATGCGCTCGGCACGCCCGAGCTGTGGTGGGCCGGCGCCGGCGTGCTCAGCATGGCGATCCTCAACGTGCTCGTGAGCTTCGCGCTCGCGTTCACGATGGCCGTGCGCTCGCGCAGCCTGCGCCGGACCAAGGTGCGCGCGCTCATCGTCGCGATCGTCCGCACGGTGCTGTCGAACCC
>NZ_JAAGPG010000888.1:0-2231 GCF_017104665.1 Burkholderia sp. Se-20378
GTGTGGTGGTCGGGCGCGGCATTCGCGGGCGTGGGCCTGGCCGGCGCGCTCGCGGGCGCGGTGGCCGTGTCGATGCTGATGCTCGGCAGCGTGCCGCCTGCGCATGAGCCGGGCTATCTGACAACGACGTTCGGTGGGCCGAGCGTGGACTGGAGTGATGAATGAGTGAGCGTGGCTGGAAATTCGTCCTCGTCGGTTCGGTCGTGCTGAACGTATTCATGCTCGGCGCGATCGGCGGCGGCGCGTATCAGTGGTTCTCGACGCACCGCGACCTGCGGGCCGCGGGCGCACCGGCGTCGCGCACCGCATTGCGTTTCGCCGCGGACGAATTGCCTGACGCACGCCAGCAGGAGTTCGTTGCGGCGTTGAAGGCGGCGCGCAAGGACGGCCGCGATTTCGCACGGGAAGGGCGCGACGACCGGATCACCGTGCTGGATCTGCTCGCTGCGCCGCAGCTCGATCGCACGGCGATCGACGCCGCGCTCGATCGTACGCGCGCGGCCGATACCGCGCTGCGTGCACAGGTCGAGCGCAGCGTCGTCGATTTCGCGGCGACGCTGACGCCGGACGAGCGCGCGAAGTTCGTCGACGGGTTGCGGCGTAGCGGCAACTGGCGGCTGCCGCCGAAGTTGCAGAAGAAGCAGGGCGACGCGGCGAACAAGTAAGCAAGCGCCGCGCGGGCAACGTGCGGCGGCATGCCTTTGCAGTGATGCGCAATGCGTACGCGGAAGGCGGGTCGGCAATGCAAGCATGCATGCTTGCTGCAGGCATGCTTCAGCGAAGAATCGCAAGGCGCAAGGCGCAAGGAGCAAGGCGCAAGGAGCAAGGCGCAAGGAGCAAGGCGCAAGGCGCAACCGCGACTGTGACTGCGCTACGCGGCGCGCACGTTCAACGTGCAAGCATCCACGCGGAGATCGCGTCGACCACGCCGCTCTCCAGACCGTTGAAGCCGTGATAGGCAAACGCTTCGCACGGATCGCCCCGGGACGTGCCGCCCGACACGATCATCAGTTCGGCCTTCGGAGACTGGTCCAGCTTCTTCAACAGCGTATCCGTTTCGGATACCGGACAATATTTGCAGCCGTCGTTCTCGTGGTGAACGACGAGCACCGGAATCCTGACGCTGGCCAGGTTCATGTCCGTGACCGCCGTGCCGCCTCGATCTTCGCGGAGGATGGTGGACGTCAGCACGATACCGTCGGGCCCGCCGCCGCCGGCCAGCGCGATCGCAATGGCAGCGGCGGACTGGGTGCCGCGGCTCGTTCCGATGAGCCATACCGGTACGTGCAGTTGCTCCCGCAACCACGCGATCACGGCACGCGCGTCGTCGGCGTGTTCCTTCGAGAGTCGAAAGCCGTTGAGGTAGGGCGCGGATTGCCGGTCGCTCGGTGCATCGATGACCGCGACGGCAATGCCGTCCTTCACGAACAACTGCCTGGTGCGGACGAGAAAGTTGCCTGCACCCCAGCCGAATCGTCCGGACGGTTCCAGTTGCAGCCCGCCGTGTCCGCCGGCATAAAGAATGGCTGCGGCCTTCGGTGCGTCCGGCGCGATGAAGAGAAACCGTTGCGTCACGCCGGGGCGGGTCGGAATGTCGACGACCTTGGGCGGGTTTTGCGCATGCGCGGGATAGCCGTGCAGCGTCAGCGCGACTGCGAGCAGCCACGCACGGGTCCATTGCGAGGGTGGACGCATCGAACCGAAGCAACGAAAGCGTGCACGCAAGCTGACGGGAAGAGTGGGCATCGTAATGGTCGCTGGGTCGGGACGACGACACGCCGTGACGCGGGGCGAGACATTCCATTGAGTCTAGGTGGCTTTCCGGGAACGGCAAGCGTTCGGGCGGGTGCGGCCGGCGAGCCTTCCGACAGGACTCATGCCGGTCAGGCTAGTGAAAGCCCGTTAGCCGAAATTCGAAATATGCCCGTCCTTCGCCGGGACACGGGACCCCGATACGGCGCCTGAGCGACCCGCCGATTCGCTGCATTCGTCAGCTGAATCCGCAACAGGAATTCGAACGGCAACACGCATGCAGTCAACGCCGCGCGACGCGCCAGAAATATTCGTCCTCCTGGCGACGGATTTCCCGCCGACCCACGTTAAACACGGGTACGCATCGCGAGAGCCCTTCCATGGACCACCCGAACGACATCACCCCGGCCGCCATCGCGCTGAACCGCTTCGGTCTCGGCGCACGCGCCGACGAAGCGCCGCCTGCCGACCCGAAGGCG
>NZ_JAAGPG010000889.1:0-1901 GCF_017104665.1 Burkholderia sp. Se-20378
TGTGCTCGACCGGCAGCGGCGCGCCGGCCTTGTCGGCCGCGTGGCCGATGTTCAGCAGGCAGCCGCCGTCGGCGGACACGAGCCGGTCGCAGCCCGTCGCGCAGGCCGACGCGACCTTGTCGCGCACCATCGCGCCGGAGATGTCCGGATGTTTCAGCGAAAACGTGCCGCCGAAGCCGCAGCATTCGGATTCGCGTTCGTGTTCGATGCGCGTCACGCCCGGCAGCGCGTCGACGAGTGCGACGCCGTGCACGCGGGTGCCCATTTCGCGGCGGGCCGCGCACGACGTATGCAGCACCACGCGCTCGTCGGCGCCGGCCGGTGCGGCGAACGCATCGAGCCGCACGTCGAGCACGTGTACGAGGAATTCGGTGAGTTCGTAGGTGCGTTCCGCAATCGCGCGGGCCTTGGGGCCGTGGACGGGATCGTCGGCGAACAGCGCCGGCCAATGGTGCCGGATCATGCCGCCGCACGAGCCGGACGGCACGATCACGGGCCACGGTTGCGCGAACAGGTCGAGCTGCGCGGCCGCGACGCGGCGCGCTTCGTCGGGATTGCCGCTGCTGTAGGCCGGCTGCCCGCAGCAGCTCTGGCCGCGCGGATAGTGGACGGTCAGGCCTTCGCGTTCCAGCAGGCGGACCGCGTCGAGCCCGGCTTCGGGGACGAACAGGTCGACCAGGCAGGTCGCGAACAGGTAGACGTGCGCGGGGGCGGCGGGGTACTGCCTTGGGTTCATGTCTCGCTCCAGAGGCGACGGCCCGGCATGCGGATGCGGGACGACGATTTCGCTGCATAATTCCCGCGACGGCGCCGCAGCTCAAATTGGTTGGGCCAATCGGCACGGCACGCATTCGGCAGGGAGACGCGACGATGGCAGCGATGACGGCACGGGGCCGGACCGAAGTGGTGATGCGCAAGATCGAGACGGCGCTGCTCGACGGCACGTGGTCGGCCGGCGCGCGCCTGCCGGCCGAGCGCGTACTCGCGCAGGAATACGGCGTCGCGCGCAATACGGTGCGCGAGGCGACCCAGCGGCTCGTCGCGCGCGGGCTGCTGCAGAGCCGGCGCGGCGCGGGCGTCTACGTGACCGACCAGTTGCGTGCCGGCATCGCGTCACCGTGGGGCCAGCTGGTCGCCGATCATCCGGCGCTGCGCGACGACATCCTCGAGTTCCGCCGCGTGCTCGAAGGCGCGACCGCCTATTTCGCCGCGCTGCGCGCCGATGCGAACGACCGCCGCCGGATCCGTGCGCTGCTGCGCGAGCTCGAAACCGCACACGCGAACGGCGCCGCGGCCGTCGAAGCCGCGACCGACGCGAAGCTGCACGAGGCGATCGCGCTCGCGTCGCACAACACGATGTTCCTGCACCTGCATACGAGCGTGATCGGGATGCTGCGCGAGCACATCTCGATCAACGTGGCGGGCATGACGACGCACGACGAGCAGGCGTCCGAGCTGCTGTTGCTGCAGCACCGCGTCGTGTGCGACGCGATCTGCGCGCAGCGGCCCGAGGAGGCGCGCACCGCGATGCAGACGCATATCGACTACGTGCGCAGCCATTTCGAGCGCAGCGGCGATGGAGCCTGATATTGGTTGGGCCACTTCAACGTGCGGCCCGTCTCGCGGCGGCCTCCGGTGCGGCTGGGCATCGACGCCCGGCAGGCGGGTGCGCGCGCGCGGTTCGAAGCCGCCGGCGCCGCCCGCGCGATTGACCGGTTCATCGAGCGCCCACTAGAATCGGCCGGAACCGCGCGCCAGCCGCGCGCCGCGGCGCATGTGGGCCCTTTGTTCCGCCAGTCGAGGAAGTTTCCGTGTTCACCTCTTTGATCCGGCGCGCACCGGCCGCGCTGTCGTGGCGCGCCGCATGCCGCCCGGCCCGCGTACTGGCCGCCGGCGTACTG
>NZ_JAAGPG010000890.1:0-238 GCF_017104665.1 Burkholderia sp. Se-20378
GAAAAAAAAAAACCACCCCCCTCCCCCCTCCCCCCCCCCCCCTCCCCTCCCCCCCCCCCCCCCCCCCCACCACCCCCCCCCCATCATCTCTCTCAACCATACCGCTCCAGTCATCAGCCCCCCCCCACGTCGTCCTCTCAACCCCCTCTTTCACACGCCGCATCGCCATCTTCCTCCTCTCGCTTACACACCTACACCACCTCCATACCTACCACTCCCCCGTTACGCCTCCACACTC
>NZ_JAAGPG010000089.1:0-22939 GCF_017104665.1 Burkholderia sp. Se-20378
CGTGACGCGCCCGCCCCTGGCCCGATTCCCGCGCAACCGGCCCACGCCGGCTGCGCCTTTCCCGAACCCTGTTGATCCTTTCCGACATGACCACGCTTGAAGCCATCCGCGCCGCATTGCCGGCCTATCCGATCGAAGTGGCCTTCCCCGACATCGCGCGCTGGTGCGCGGGCAATACGGGCATCGACTATCTGCACACGTTCGACAGCGGCCGGCCCGGCAAGCACGTGATGATCCTCGCGCTGACGCACGGCAATGAAGTCAGCGGCGCGATCGCGGTGGACACGTTGCTGGCCGCGGGCCTGCGCCCGGTTGCGGGCCGCCTGTCGCTCGGCTTCGGCAACGTCGGCGCGTACGAGCACTTCAGCGCGGAGAACGCCGATGCGACCCGCTACCTCGACGAGGACATGAATCGCGTGTGGACGCCGGCCGCGCTCGACGGCGCGCGCGACAGCCGCGAGCTCACGCGTGCGCGCGCGATGCGTCCGCTGCTCGATACGGTCGACCTGCTGCTCGACATTCATTCGATGCACGAAGCGTCCGCGCCGTTGATGATGACCGGGCCGCTCGAGAAGGCGATTGCGCTGGCGGCCGCGATCGGCACGCCGGAGCACGTGATCATCGATCGCGGCCATGCGAACGGCACGCGGCTGCGCGATTACGGCGGCTTCGGCGATCCGGCGAGCGCGAAGAATGCGCTGCTGATCGAGACGGGCCAGCACTTCGCCGCGAGCGCACGCGATGTCGCGCTCGACAGCGCGGCGCGCTTCCTGCTGCATGCGGGTGTCGTCACACGCGACGACGTCGCGGCCTTCCTGACGCAAGCCGCGCCGGCGCGGCAGAAGTTCGTGGAGATCACGGAGCCGGTCGTCGCGCGTTCGATGGATTTCCGGTTCTCGCAACCGTTCACGGGGCTCGAAGTGATCGAGAAAGCCGGCACCGAGATCGCGCGCGACGGCGACGAGGTGATCGTCACGCCGTACGACAACTGCGTGATCGTGCAACCGTCGATGCGCCATCTCGGCGTGAACGTCACGATGATGCGGCTGGGGCGATTGCTGGATCGCTGATGCCGCCTGCGGCGGGCCGCAGCCGGCGGTACCGCTTATGCGATGAGCTACGCGCTACACCGCATATGATTCACGCACCGGTGCGGCGTGCGTCCCGAACGCGGTCGCGGCAGGCGGGCGGGCATCGAGCGCTTCCTGTAGCGGCGGCGCGCCGTCGTCGTCGCGGACGATGAACGTCGAAATCATCGTGACGAGCTGCCTGCTCTGGTCGTCCAGCGACTGCGCGGCGGCGGCCACTTCCTCGACGTACGCGGCGTTGTGCTGCGTCGCGCGATCCATCTCCGACACGGCCTGATTGACCTGGTCGATGCCGTGGCCCTGCTCGGTCGATGCGGCCGCGATTTCCTCCATCAGGTCGGTCACGCGCGAGATCGCCTGCATGATCTCGGCCATCGACGCGCCCGCCGCATTCACGAGCGCCACGCCGCCCCGCACGCGATCCACGGATTCGTGAATCAGGCCGCGGATCTCCTTCGACGCCGCCGACGAGCGCTGCGCGAGCGAACGCACCTCCGACGCGACGACCGCGAACCCGCGCCCCTGTTCGCCGGCCCGCGCCGCTTCCACGGCGGCGTTGAGCGCGAGGATATTGGTCTGGAACGCGATGCTTTCGATGATGCCGACGATTTCGGCGATCCGGCCGGAGCTGGCGTCGATGCTGCCCATCGCGTCGACCACCTGCGAGACGACCCCGTTGCAGCGTTCGGCGACCCGCACGGCCTGCACCGCGACCTGGCTCGCCTGGCGTACGTTGTCGGCGTTCTGGCTGACCCGCGACGAGAGTTCCGCCATGCTGGCCGCCGTCTCCTCGAGCGACGCCGCCTGTTGTTCGGTGCGTCGCGACAGATCGAGATCGCCGGCCGAAATCTGCGCGGCCGCCGACGCGATCGAGTCCGCGCTCGTCTTGATGCCATTGATCGCGCCCGACAGGTTCGCCTGCATCCGCTTCATCGAATAGAGCACGCTGCCGCGATCGTGCGGCGCGGTCACGATGGCGGCCGTCAGGTCGTTCGCCGCGATGCGCCCGGCAATCTCGACCGCATAGCCGGGCTCGCCGCCCATGGTGCGGACGATGCCGCGATTGATCACCACGACGATGCTGCCCATCACCAGCGCGATGGCCGCGCAAATGCCGAGGCTTTTCGCCAGGCTCGCGTAGAACGCGGCATCGATGTCGTCGACGAACAGGCTGGTGTTGATGATCCAGTCCCACGGCCGATAGGTGTCGATGAACGCGACCCGTACGGCATCCGTCGTGACCCCGGACGTTTCCTTCGGATAGTCGAAACGCTGGAACCCGCTGCCGGTCTGTCGCGTTGCGTCGATCTGCGCCTGGATGATCGCGGCGACCTTCGGGCTCAGTTCGTTCAGCGACTTGTTCTGGAGCGACGCGTCGAACGGATACATCAGCACCACGCCCTTCGAATTCACGATCGAGAAATAGCCGTAGCCCGCTTCGCCGTAGCGCATGCCGCGGATGACGTCCATCGCCTGCCGTTGCGCGTCGTCGACGCTCAGCGCGCCCGAGGCGGCCCGCTTCGCGAACGTGTCGACCGTGGCGAGCGCGATCTGCGTGGCATGAACGAGATCGAGCTTGCGTTCCTCGAGGCGCATCTCGCGGCTCCGGTACGCATCGGTGACGGACAGCAGGACCAGGCAAAGCAGGCTCAGCACCAGCGGCAACGCGAGCCGCTGCTTGAATGACAGCTTCATTGTCGAGAGATCTCCTCGTTGTTGTCGATGTACCGGTCGTCACGGGCCCCGACCCGTCCGGTCGCATGCGATGGGCGTTCGTCGCGGCGGCGACGGAAGGGCATGGCCGAAGCCCGAATACGGCGATACGCAGCGCGGCCGATGCTACTGAGCGCCACGTCGGGCGGTCAATCGTGAGCGGTTGCGCGTTCCGTACATTGGCGCCGACGGCGTGACGATGCGTTTTCGTCGGAGAACGGATGGCTCGTTCGGACTGCAAAGGTGGCGTGCCATGGTGCACCTCGTGCCGCGTACGGAAAAGGGCAGCGGGCGCCGCACGCCGAATCGTCATCTGGATGAACGTGTGCCCGATGGAGCGCCGAGAAGCCGTCGCCCGGTGCGCCGGTCGTCGGGATTTCCCCTGATTGTCCAGATCGTTTCGCGTCCTTCGATTTTGATGTACGGAACCGTTCCGGCGCGCGCGTTGTTCTTCCTTCGGAGGGCGAATCTAATGCTTTCCACAAACAGCCCCACTTACGGAGGAGACCGCCATGTTGCACCCGACCATTCGCCGCCTGTTGCGCACCTCGATCGCCATCGCCTGTTGCGCGCATGTTCCCTTGTCGACGGCGGGCGAGACGATCAAGCTCGGGCTGTCGGTGCCGCTGTCCGGCTCCGGTGCGCCGTGGGGCGTCGGCGCGGACTGGCTGTGCCGCAAGGCGGCCGCCGAGATCGCGGCGTCGGGCGGCGTGCGGGTCAAGGGTCAGACGGTCAACTTCGAGTGCGTGACCTACGACAACAAGTACAACGCGGCGGATGGCGCCAAGGTCGCGCAGGCGCTGGTCAACAAGGACGATGTGAAGTTCGTCGCGGGCAGCATCGGCACGGCGCCGGTGCGCGCACTGCAGTCGCTGACCGAGCGCAAGGGCGTGCTGTTGTTCACGACCGCGTGGGGCGCGAGCATCAAGGGGCCGAACTATCCGCTGACGTTTACGCAGATGAACACCACGCTCGAGATCGCGCGGCCGCTGACCGGCTTCATCGCGAAGACGCACCCGATCAAGACCGTCGCGTTGCTGAATCCGAACGACGCGACGGGGCAGGAAACCGAGAAGATCGCGCGCAAGGCGTGGGAGGCGGTGGGCGTCAAGGTGATGTCGAGCGACTGGTACGAGCGCGGCAGCAGCGAGTTCCAGCCGGTCGCGGCGAAGCTCAGCGCGCTCAAGCCGGACGGCATCGATCTGTGCTCGACGCCGCCGGCCGATGCGGGAATCGTGTTCAAGGAGCTGGGCGGCCTCGGCTGGAACGGCGTGAAGATCGTCGAGGTGGGCACCGGCGCGAGCGGGTTGATCGCGACGGGCGGCAGCGCGGTGCAGGGCGTCTACCTGGGGGCGGCGGTGAGCCTCGACGGGGCGTCCGCGACCGCGCACCAGCGCGCGCTCGACGACGGCGTGCGCAAGGCGACCGGCGATTCCATCAACGCGGTGCAGATCGGCATCTACGACGCGGTCTATGCGCTGAAGGCGGCGATGGAGAAGGCGCAGAGCACCGCGCCGGCCGATGTCGCGAAGGCGATGGGCGGCGTGACGTTCACGTCGTTCTACGGCGGCCAGTCGGGGTTCGGCGGCAAGGCGGTGTACGGCTCGCCGCAGCAGATGCTGTTGCCGGTGATCGTCACGCAGCTCAAGGACGGCAAGCTCGTGGAAGTCACGCGCATCGCGTCCGGCGAGCTGCGCTGAGCGTGGCCGCCCCCAACTTTTCGATGCAGGCGGCTTCATGCAGACGCTTCTCCAGTTGATCTTCACCGCGCTGCAGATCGGCGCGGTCTACATTCTGTTCGCGCTCGGGCTGACGCTGATCTTCGGCGTGCTGCGCATCGTCAATTTCGCGCACGGCCAGTTCTTCACGCTGTCGGCGCTGGTCGTGTCGGTGACGGTGCCGTGGTTCGCGAGCGGCGGCCGGCCCGTGTGGCTCGCGTACGCGATCGCCTGCGTGCTCGGCGTGATCGTCACGTCGGCGTTCGGCGCGCTCGTCTACGAGGCCGGCTTCAAGCGCGTCGAGCGCGACATGACGGGCTCGTTCATCCTGTCGGCCGGGCTCGTGCTGATGGTCGAGGGCGGCTTCATGAAGCTGTTCGGCGGCGGCGTGCGCCCGGTGCCGCCGCTGATCGACGGCAACGTCGACGTGCTCGGCGTCAGCATCGCCGCGCAGCGCCTCGTGCTGTGCGGCGTGGCCGCGGCGCTCACGCTGCTGGTGACGCTGGCGCTCGGCGGCACGCGCTTCGGCAAGGCATTGCGCGCAGTGTCGATCGACCACGAGGCCGCGATGCTGCAAGGCATTCCGTACCGGCGCATCGCGTTTCGCGGCTTCGTCGCGGCCACCGCGATCGGTGCGGTCGCGGGCGTGCTGATCGCACCGGTGGCCGCGGTCACGCCGACGCTCGGCGACGCGTATCTGGTCAAGGGCTTCATTGCCGTCGTCATCGGCGGGATGGGCAGCGTGCCCGGTGCGATCCTTGGCAGCCTGTTCATCGCGTTCGTCGAGAGTTTCGTCGGCTTTTATTTCGATCCGTCGGTCGCGAGCCTCGCGATCTTCGTCCTCGTGATGGCGGTGCTGCTGGTTCGACCGAAGGGGCTGCTCGGCCATGAATGATCGTTGCTTTCGTTACGGGTTGCCGGCCGCCGTGCTGGCCACCTTGCTGAGCGTCGCCGCGGGTTCCGGCTACGCGGGGAACCTCGTGATCTGGATCGCGATCGCGGCGATGATGGCGAGCAGCCTCCGCTTCGTGCTGCTGATCGGCGAGCTCAATTTCGCGGTCGCCGCGTTCTTCGGCCTCGGCGCGTATGCGAGCGGCGCCGCGACGACGCTGTGGCAACTGCCGTTCGCGATCGCGCTGCTCGCGAGCGGGGTCGTCGCGCTGCTGGTCAGCGCCGTGTTCGGCTACGTGACGCTGCGCGTCAAGGGCCCGTACTTCCTGCTGATCGGGTTCGCGTTCACCGAGGCGCTGCGCATCCTGTACACGCGTTCGGAATGGCTGGGCGGCAACTCGGGGATGGTGGGCATCTTTCCGCCGGCGCTGCTCGGCGACTGCTTCCCGACCTTCGTGGTGGCGGTGGCGGGCGTGCTGATCCTGCTGCTCGCGTGGATCGAGCACTCGCACGTCGGGCGCGTGTTCGTCGCGATTCGGGACAACGACAATGTCGTGCGTTCGGTCGGCATTCCGGTACATGCGATGAAGGTGCTGTGCTTCTGCATCGCGTCGTTCGTCACCGGCATCGCGGGCGCGCTGCAGGCGTTTTCGAACAATGTGATCAGCCCGCTCGACTTCGGCTTCATGCTGTCGACGTTCGCGCTCGCGTACCTGAAGGTCGGCGGCGAACGGCACGCGCTCGGCCCGGTGGTCGGCGCGGTGCTGCTCGTGCTGCTCGCGAGCGTCGCGCAGCGCTTCGGCGGCGGCGAGCAGATCTTCTACGGCGCGGCGATCGTGTTCGGCGTGCTGTTCATGCCCGATGGCGTGACGGGATGGCTGGCGCGCCGCCGCACCGTGCGCGTGAAGACGGCGCTGCCGTCGGTGACGGGAGACGTGCGATGACCCCGATGAACACGCCGTCGGTCCGGCTGCGCGCGGAGGGCCTGTCGCGACGCTTCGGCGGGCTGCTGGCCGTGTCGGACCTGAGCCTCGAGATCCGCGAGCGCGAGATTCTCGGGCTGATCGGCCCGAACGGCGCGGGCAAGAGCACGACGTTCAACCTGCTCAGCGGCTTTCTCGCGCCGAGCTGCGGCCGGCTGGAGATCGGCGGCCACGACATGACCGGCCGCGCGCCGGAGACGATCAGCCGGCACGGGCTCGTGCGGACCTTCCAGCACGGCAGCCTGATGCGCACGATGACGGTCGAGGACAACATCCTGATCGGTGCGATCGGCGGCATGCGCGGGACGAGTCACCGCGCACGCGCGCGGCGCGTGCGGGAAACGGCCGAGCTGGTGGGGCTGCAGCAGGTGCTCGGCGACACCGCCGGCGACTTGCCGCACGGGCTGCAGCGGTTGGTGAGCATCGCGATCGCGTTCGCGTCGCGACCACGCCTGCTGTGCCTCGACGAGCCGCTGACGGGCCTGAACCAGACCGAGGTGGTCGCCGTGCTCGAGACGTTCCGCACGATTCGCGATCGCTTCGACACGTCGATCCTGCTCGTCGAACACAACATGAAGGCCGTGATGCGTACCTGCGACCGGCTCTACGTGCTGCATCACGGTAAGTTGCTGGCCACCGGCACGCCGGCCGAGATCCGCGAGGATCCGCACGTGCTGGCCGCCTATCTGGGGAACGTGAATGTCGACTGACGCGCCCACCCTCGAGGTGACCCACCTGAACGCGGCGTACGGCGTCGTGCCCGCGTTGCATGGCGTGAGCCTGCGTGTGATGCGCGGGCAGGTCGTCACGCTGATCGGCGCGAATGGCGCCGGCAAATCCACGCTGTTGAAATGCGTGAGCGGGTTGCTGCCCGCGGCGCACGACGCGATTCGGCTGTTCGGCCGCGCGGTGGGCGGGCTGCCGCCGAACGCGCTCGTCGGGCATGGCCTGGCGATGGTGCCCGAAGGGCGCCGGCTGTTCGGTCCGATGACCGTGCGCGAGAACCTCGAGCTCGGTGCGTACAGCCGGCGCGACACCGCGGGCATCGCGCGCAGCATGGCGCGCTGCCTGTCGTTGCTGCCGGACCTGACGGCGAAACTCGACAAACCGGCCGGGTCACTGAGCGGCGGCCAGCAGCAGATGGTCGCAGTAGCGCGCGCGCTGATGGCCGAACCGAAGCTGCTGCTGCTGGACGAGCCGACGATCGGGCTCGCGCCGGCCGTTGTCGACCACATCGCACGGGTGGTGCGCGAAGTCAGCCGCGATGGCGTCGACGTGCTGCTGGTCGAACAGAACGCGGAGATCGCGCTCGGCGTCGCGGACTACGGCTACGTGCTCGAAGGCGGCATGGTGGTGGCGCACGGGCCGGCACAGGACCTCGCGGCGAACGACGACGTACGACGGGCGTACATGGGGATGTAGCCGGCGGCGCGCGCCACTCATGTCGAGCGGCGCGCGGCCGGCGGAACGGAGCGGGCTCGGAGCTGCGCGTGCGGCAGCCGGATCGGCCGTCATGCGACGGCGCTCGTGCCACCCGTCAACGCCGGCAGCACGAATCCCGGTTGCTCACGCAGGCTTGTGGAACGCGCAAAGCTTGTTGCCGTCCGGATCGCGCACATAGGCGAGGTAAAACGCGCCGAACGGCGTGCTCCGTTCGCCCGGCGGATCTTCGCAGGTGCTGCCGCCATGTGCCAGGGCGGCGGCGTGAAAGGCCTCGACCTGCTCGATGCTGCCGATCGCAAACCCGATGGTTCCGCCATTGGCGATCGAGGCCGGCTTGCCGTCGAGCGGCGACGTGATGACCAGCAGGGCATTGTCGTGCTGGTACACGATACGCGGCGAGTTGAAGTCGATATCGGCGCCCGGCGCCGCACCGACGACGGCGAGCACGGCGTCATAGAATTTCCGCGATCGTGCAAGGTCGTTGCTGCCCAGGTTGACATGGCTGAACATTATTTTGGTATCCAGATGGTAGGCAATGAGTGGAGGCTGGGGGGATGCGTCACGCACGGGCCTTCGGGGTTCCGGCGTGCCGGCCGATCCAGCCGGCTTCGTACGCGACGCCGCCCGGCGCGTGTGCTCAGAGCTTGGCCTTGAAGAACGGGCCGAGCCTGGACATCGCTTCGCCGACCCAGTCCGGCTTGTCATACAGGCCGACGTGCGACGCGCCCGGAACGATGTGCAGGTGCTTGTCCTTGCTCGCGGCGCGACGGAACAGGTCTTCGCTGATCCAGCGCGTGCCCGCTTCCTCGCCGGCGACGAGCTGGATCGGCTGGGTCAGGAACAGTTCGACCAGGTGGAACGCATCAAACGTCACGAGCTGCATCAGGCTGCGCACTGGCGCGGTGCTCGGCGACGTGGCGCACTGCGCGCGCGGCGTGCGGTAATACTCGACCGCTTCGGCCAGGTCGGCATTCGGCGCGTCCGCCGCGGTCGTCGGCACGATCGGGTAGTAGACGGTATCGATGCCGTTCGCTTCGTCGGTACGGGTATTCGCGGCGTTCTCCAGTATCGCGAACGCGCCGCTCAGGTCGCTGCGGCCCTCCCAGCCATTGCGCAGGATCGCGCCGTAGTTGGTCGCGCTGACGGCGCCCACGGCCTTGATGCGGCGATCGGACAGTGCCGCGGTCACCGTATAGGCGCCGCCGGCGCAGATGCCCATCGCGCCGATGCGCTGCCGGTCGACATAGGGCAGCGTCGTGAGGTAGTCGACGGCCGCGCTGATGTCCTCGACACGCGCATACGGGTTTTCGAGCTGGCGCGGCTCGCCGCCGCTCTCGCCCTGACAGGACGCGTCGAAGGCGAGGGTGACGAAGCCTTCGGCCGCGAGCTTGCCCGCATAGATGGCTGCCGTCTGCTCCTTCACGCCGCCCGCCGGATGGGTGACGACGATGGCGGGATACGTGTTGCGCTCGTCGAAGCCGGCCGGGAAATACAGGTTCGCGGCCATGTCGATCGCGCTGTTCTTGAACGTCACGGATTGCATGTTCGGGGTCCTCTGCGGTGATTCGATCTTGAATCGGTAGCGGCATGTTAGTCCTTGAGGTGCGTACGAACCATGCTTTAAAGTACCTAATTCTTATTCGATCGTACGGATTTCGTGATGGATCCCCTTTCAGACGTGCTCTCGCTGCTCCAGCCCCGGAGCCAGTACTACGCGGGCCTGGATGCCGCCGGCGCGTGGTCGTTCGACTTTCCGCCGCACGAGGGCGTCAAATTTGCCGCGCTGATGCGCGGCACGTGCTGGGGCGTGTCGGACGATCTCGAACACCCGATCCGCTTCGACGAGGGCGACTGCTTCCTGCTGAACCGCGGGAGCCGCTTCGTCCTGTCGTCCGATCCGGCGTTGCCGCCGCAGAACGCGGAACACCTGATGGACGCGATCACCCATAACCAGGTGGCGCTGCACAACGGCGGCGGCGAGGTGTTGCTCGTTTGCGGACACTTCGTGTTCTCCGGCAACCATGCCGCCGTTCTGTTCGATGCGCTGCCGCACATCATCGACATCCCGCGGGCATCGAGCCAGGCGGAGGTGTTGCGCTGGTCGCTGGATCAACTGGTCGCCGAGTTGCACACGCCGCAGCCGGGTGGCGTGCTGATGTCCACCTACCTCGCGCACGTGATGCTGGTGCAGGTGCTGCGGCTGTTTCTCGCGACATCGAACGCGCTGCCGAAGGGATGGTTTCTCGCACTGACCGATCGACACATCAGCCTCGCGATCGGTGCGATGCACGCGGAGCCCGACCGTGCGTGGACGCTGGAAGAACTCGCCGAGGTCGCACTCATTTCGCGCACCGTGTTTGCGCAGCGTTTCAAGGCATTGGTGGGCAGCACGGCGATGGACTACCTGGCGCGCTGGCGCATGCTGATGGCGGCGGGGCGGCTGCGCGACGGCAGCGAGAACGTGGCGTCGATTGCCTTCTCGCTGGGGTACAAGTCGGAAAGCTCGTTCAGTGCTGCGTTCAAGCGAATCATGTCGTGCTCGCCGACGCAATATCGGCGTCAGTCTCTGGTCGCGGCCAACGCGGGGCATTGATGCGGTGTGACTGCGGCGTAGTTGACGGCCGCAGCGTGCACGAGCAGGCCGCGCCGATTTCAATGTACGGCAACACGTGGCCGTCGCCGTTGATGCAAGCCTGCACGCGGATATTCAATGTCTCCCGAGAAAAACCCTTCAATTACCGGGAGACAAGCCGAATGAACCGAACCCTCGATGTGTTGCGCGCCGGCTGCGGCGAACCGGATGCGACCGCTCTGTCGAGCATGGGTGACCGCCCATGACCCAATCGACCGGAAAACTTGCCGTCGTGACCGGTGCCGCGTCGGGCATCGGCAGGTGCACCGTGGAGCGGCTGCTCGCACAGGGATGGCACGTATGGGGACTCGACCTGTCGCCCGACGGGTTGCGGGAACAGGCACGGGCCTTCGAGGCCGGCGATCGTTTCCGGCATGCCGTTTGCGATGTGTCCGACCCGGCCAGCGTGGACGAGGCGTTTGCCGCAATCCTGCGCGATGGCGTTCGCATCGACGCGCTGATCTGTTCCGCCGGCGTGATCCGGCCCGGCCCGCTCGCCGATCATGCGCCTGACGCGTTGCAGCTGATGTTCGGCGTCAACGTGATGGGTCCGTGGCTTTGCGTGCGCGCGGCGTTGCCGGGGTTGCGGCGGGGCGCGAGCGTGGCGGACCCGTCGCGCGTCGTGTTCGTCGGCTCGGTGGCCGGGATGAGCCCGAAGGCCGGCTCGGGTTTCTACGGCGCGACCAAGGCCGCGCTGCACGTGATGTCGGGCGTCTTTGCGGTCGAGCTGGCGCCGGGCGGCGTGACGTTCAACGTGGTCGCGCCCGGCACGGTCGAGACGCCGATGCTCGGGCAGGTGCTCGGCGCGACCGCCGCGTCCGGCTACCGGCCGTACGGTGCGTCGCCGCTCGGACGCATCGCGCAGCCGGACGACGTGGCCGGCGCCATTCTCTATTTCGTCAGCGATGCCGCGCGATACGTCAACGGCGCCGTGCTGCCCGTCGATGGCGGCACGCGCGCGGCGATCGGCAAGGGCTGAGCGGGCTGTCGCCTTTCGCGCGGGCATATGCAAGGCCCTCGGCCGGTCGTCTGGACGACCGGCTGAGCGGCCTCGGTTGGTCAGATGCGGCGGGGCGGCTCGCCGCCGTGCTGCCCCGTGGCTTGGAGCAGTGCCCGATAGTGGCGCAGCGCGGTGAACAGCAGCCACGACGCGACGATCGACGCGATCGGGCAGACGATCGCGATCGAATAGCCGACGCTGTTCGGATCCTTGAAGACCTTGTCCGTGACGAGCGCAATGGTGGTCGGGCCGAGTCCGAAGCCGATCAACTGCCCGCAGAGGCTGTACAGCGCGCCGACCGTGCCGCGCATGCGGCCTGGCGTGCCGAGCTGCAGCGTCGCCGCCATCACGCCCGTTGGCAGGCTGTAGAAGAACACGGCGGCCGCCGTGATCGCGAGCGTGCCGCGCATGTCCGGCATGAACGGTATCGCCGCGCAGCAGAAGACGGCGCCGACGATTGACCAGGCGGCCGTGCGCAGCGGCGCGTCCACGTACCCGCGCTTTTCGAATACGGCGGCACTGACCCAGGGGCCGATCAGCGTGCCGACCGTCGCAAAGACGATCACCACGAGGCCGAAGTTGAACCCGACCGTCGCGCGCGCGGCACCGTGGACACGCACCAGGAACGTCGGCAGCCACGCGGGCATGCCGAGCACCATCATCGCGAGCATACCGATGCCGAGATAGATGCGGACGTAGAAGCCGCGATGCAGCCAGATGAACGCCGTCGTTTCGCGCAGCGAATAGGTCCTGTCGCCGGCGGCCGAATGGCGCATCTGCTGGCGCGCGGGCTCGCGCACCGTGAGGCCGACGACGGCGGCGACGAGCAGGCCGGGCAACCCGATCAGCACGAACGCCATCTGCCACGTGGCGAGCGGGTTCAGGATCGGCAGCCACGTGCGCATCTCGCCGGCCAGCATGAAGACCGCGCCGCCCGCGAGGAGCGAGAATCCGCTGCCGAACAGCGGTGCCACATGAAAAATGCTGACTGCGCGCTGAATGTGTCGGGTCGAGAAGTGATCGGCGATCAGCGAGTAGCAGACCGGGATGACGCACGCTTCGCTCGCCCCGACGCAAAAGCGCAGGGCGAACAGCTTTTCATAGCTGTCGGCCAGCCCGCACAGCGCGGTGAACAGGCTCCACGCACCAATCCCCGCGACCAGCACGTTGCGGCGATTCGCGGTATCGGCAAGCCGCCCGAAGAGCGGGACGGCGATCAGGTAGGCGGCCACGAACGCCGCACCGTGTACCAGGCTCAATTGCGTATCGCTGATCCGCAGCGAATGGCGGACCGGGTCGACGAGCAGGTTCAGCAACTGCCGGTCGATGTACGACAGCGCACAGGTGCCTGTCATGACGATCAGTGCATACCAGGCGTAGGGGCTGTCGAGCACCGTATGCCGCGAAGGCGCGTGAGCAATCGGACCGTCGAGCGAGCCGGGTTCGGGGATAGCGTTCTGCGTCGGATGTTTCATGATCTCCTCCTGGTCGTCACGGACGTCGTTCCGTGGGCGCGTGCCGTCGCCCGGCATGACCGAACCGGTTGTCGGTGGCTGATTGGTCGATTCCTTTCGTGCGCTTATTGATTCGTATGTCTAATTATCGAAAGCGATGGTGATGCCGGCCTCCAGTAGCGTGGCAGCCGGAGGCCCGGGGGCGTCAGGTGCGCATCAATCCTCCCGTTACCGGTAGCAGTGCACCCGTGATCGACCGCGCCGCATCGGACAACAGAAACGCGATCACGCCTGCGACGTCCTGCGGCGTCACCCACGCGTTGAAGTCGGCATCGGGCATGTCCTGCCGGTTTGTCGGGGTATCGATGATGCCGGGCAGTACCGCATTGACCGTGATGTTGCGAACCTTGAGCTCCTCCGACAGCGCTTCGGTGAAGCGTGCGACGGATGATTTCGCGGCCGCGTAGGCGCCCATGCCGGCGGTCGCGCGCACGGCGCTCGCCGCGCCGATGTTGACGATGCGCGCACCGCCGCATTGCACGAGATGCGGCAGCGCGGCCTTTGACGCGGTCACGCAGGTCGTCGTGTTGACCGCAACCATCCGCTGCCATTCCGACAGGTCGTCGCTGTCTTCGAGCGTTGTCCACGTGAAGCCGCCCGCGATGTTCACGAGGCCGTCGATGCGGCCGCACCGTGCAGCGATCTCGTTCATCGCAGTGCGCGTGTCGTCCAGCGACGCGAGATCCACGCGCCATGCGTGCGCACCGTCCGGCGCGCGGCCGTCGTGGACGTCGAGCATGGCCACCCTGGCGTGCAGGTGCAGCAGTGCGTCGGTGACCGCGCGCCCCAGTTGCCCGAACGCGCCCGTGACCACGATGACCTTGCCGTCCAGGCGCATATTGTTGGGTTGATCGATCGTGGCATCACGCATAGTCGCCGCTCCTCAGCAGACGGCCGGGTAGCTCGCCGGTCGGCTGGCCGTCGCGGTAGGTGACGACGCCGTTCACGAGCGTCGCGGTGTAGCCGTCCGCGGACTGGACGAGCCGCCGTCCGCCGGCAGGGAGATCGTGAACGGGATGCGGCGCGTGCAGCGTCAGGTTCGCGTAGTCGATCACGTTGATGTCGGCCTTCATCCATTCGGCGAGCAGGCCGCGATCGGTCAGGCCGATCGCGAGCGCGTTGCGGCGCGACAGCTTGTTGACCGCCCATTCGAGCGATACGCGGCCTTCGGGCCGGTCGCGCGTCCAGTACGACAGCACCGTCGTCGGGTAGCTCGAGTCGCAGATCATCCCGTAGTGCGCGCCGCCGTCGCCGAGCGCGAGCAGCGTGTTGTCGTCGACCATCATGCGACGCACGGCCTCGAGGTCGCCTTCCGAATAATTGGAAGACGGGGCGAGCAGGATCGCGGTGCCGTCGCGTTCCAGCAGCAGGTCATACACGAGCTCGGCGGATGGGGTGCCGGTACGGCGCGCCTGTTCCCGGATCGACTGATCGGGCGTGGGTTCGTAGTTGGGCGGGTCGCCCAGCACGAACGAATCCTCGAAGTCCTTCACGATGTTGACGAACACCGGATTGGGATGCGCCGGCGTTTCCGACAGGATCGCCTGCCGGCGCGCCGGCTCGCGCATCGCGGCGACGCGCTGGTCGAGCGGCAGCGCGTGAATGGCTTCGTAACTCGGGCGGAATCGAAACGGATGGAACGACAGGCCGAGACCGAACATCAGCCCGACGGGACGCGGAAAGACCTGCGCCCGGATCGGGAGCCCGTCGGCTTGCGCCTGGCGGTTGAGCGCGAGCATCGCTTCCGGCAGATCGACGCAGTGGTCCTTCTGCAGGAGCGAGTAACTGACCGGTCGGCCCGAGATTTCCGCGATCCTGCGGATCAGCGCCATTTGCTTCGCCGCGTCGGACTTCGCGCTGTAGCCGTCGGTGATGACCTGAAAGACCCCGCCGTCGGCCTCCTTCAATCCTTCCGCAAGGGCAAACAGTTCGTCCGTCGCCGCCTTCACGCTCGGGGCGAGATCGCCTTCGACCGTACGATGCCCCGCATGCTGCGAGCTGCTGACGCCGAATGCGCCTGCCCGGATCGCGTCGCGCACGATCTCGGTCATCTGCCGCAACTGGGCCGTGTCAGGCGGTCCGTCGCCATCGTTCATCACATACACGCGGATCGCGCTGTGCGGCACCTGGGTCGCGAAATCGATGTCGTATCGGCGTGCCTTCAGCGTCTCCAGGTACTCGGGGAAGGTCTCCCAGTTCCACGGGATGCCCTCCGTCATCACGATCTCGGGAATGTCCTCGACGCCTTCCATCACCTTGACGAGCGTGTCGCGCTGGGTCGACCGGCACGGCGCGAAACCGACGCCGCAGTTGCCGGTCAGGACCGTCGTCACACCGTGGTTCGAGGAGGGCGACAGCCGGGTTTCCCACGTGACCTGCCCATCGTAGTGCGTATGGATATCGACGAAGCCGGGTGTCACGATCTGGCCGGTCGCATCGATTTCCTCGATACCGCGCTCGGCGATCCGGCCGATCCGGACTATCTTGCCGTCGCGTATCGCGAGATCGGCCACGTAGGATGGTCCACCGCTGCCGTCGACGATCGTGCCCGACCGGATCACGACGTCAAAATCGGCGGCTTGCAACTTGCTGCGGGCAGGTATGCTCATTGGATCTGTCTCCTGTTTTATTACCCTGAAGTGCCGGTCGATCTTCGAAGCACATTGCGCGAGCGTCAACGGATTCGATGAAGGTTTTCCGTACATTGGACTCGTGCAGGCGTTGAGCACGGGATATTCGACACTGGACACTTAGGCGACGCGGAGCATGGCGAACCGGCGAGTCGTCTGGAGCGGCAGGCGCGAAGAATATGAGGACTGCGAATCGGAACGATTTTCCGAAGAAGGGCGAGGAGACGTTACGACGTTGCGATGAAGGCAGTCAGTCCTGTTGCGCACGCTGACGCGCGACGGCGTGACGCGACATGCTGCGTCGCGCAACCGCGATCGGCATCGTTACTGCGCTGAATGCGCGTGGTTGAGCACCGCCGTCAGTTCGGCCGCCGCGCGCCTGAGCGCCGGCACGATCCGGTGTCGGATCGCTTCGATATCGGGATCGACGTCGACCGCGCTGCAAGCGAGCGACATCGGCGTGGCCGAACGGCCGACGCGAATGGGCAGTGCGATCCCGTACGAGTGCCGCTGATACTCGCCGACCGACGTACATACGCCGGTGGAGCGCAATTCGTCGAATGCGCGTTCGATGCGGTTCCGGATCTCGACGGCTTGCGCGCCGGCCTTCTCCAGCAACGGCATCATGTAACGTGCGCGCTCGTGATCCGGCAACGCCCACAGCCACGCTCGCCCGATCGCCGTGGTGCTCATCGGCACCAGCGAGCCGACGCCCAGCCGCAACGTCGAAATCCGGCTGCTGGTGCGATGCGCGACATACAGCATGTCGAGGTGATCAGGCACGGCGAGCGCAACGCAGACGTCGAGCCGGTCGGCCAGCCGTTGCAGAACCGGGCCGGCGAGCCGTGTGACTGCATTCGTTTCGACGAACGCCTGGCCGATCGCGAACACGCCGCTCGCCAGTTCGAGATGCGGGCTGCCCGCGATGCGGCGGAGGAAGCCCAGGTGAACGAGCGTCGACGTCAGGCGCGCGGCGGCCGATCTCGACATCCCGGTCTCGCATTCGAGCTCCCGGATCGTTCGGGGTGCACGCTCGGCATGAAACGCGCGCAGCAGTTGCAGCCCGCGATCCAGCGTCATCGTGATTTGGGCCGGGCGACGCATCGCGTCGTCGAGATGAACCGATGGAGGCTCGGGCGGCATCTCGCCGTGGTTCGAATCGGTCGCCGTCCGGCACGTAGTCTCGAGCGTGCGCGCGAGCGCGACGAGCCGCTGGCCGAGTTCCCGTTCGACCTGAACCTTCGACTGCGCGCCCGCGCGGCTGACGCAGGCGAGGACGACCGGCGGCCGGCCGGGCAGCAGGATCGGCGCGGCGACGCCCGCGATTTCCGGTTCCCAGTGTCCGTGCAAGGTCGCAAAGCCCAGGTCCCTGACCTGATCGATTTTCTCGAGCATGCGTTGCCGGATCGGCGCCCACAGCTGGCCCGCGCGCCGTTCCACTTTCCGGCGCAAATAGGCGCGCTCGGCTTCCGGAAGCACGGCCATCAGGGTCCAGCCCATCAGCGAATACGCGATCTGAACGCGCATTCCCGCGGTCAGTTGCAGATCGAAGATCGCCTCGCTGCTTCGCTGGGCATCGAGGACGATCACTTCCAGCCGATCCCGCGTACCGAGTAGTACGAGCGTGTGGGTCTCTTCGGCGAACTTGCGCATTTCCGCGCTGGCGACGCGCTGGATGTCGGCGTCGGAAATCGCGGCATAGCCGAGTGCCAGCGAGCCCGGTGCAAGCGAATACCTGCGGGTGGCTTCATCGTGATTGAGATAGCCGAGCGTCACGAGCGAGCGCGACAGCCGCAGCACGGTTGGCGCCGGCAGACCGGTCGCGTGTGCGATTTCGAGGTTGCTCAGGGAAGGGGTGTGACCATCGAAGGCCGACAGGATCGACAGACCGCGCGCGAGCGGCGTCATCATGGCCTTGTTGGCGATCCGTTCCCCCTGCTGCGGTTTGGGCCACACGGTATCGATGCCGGATGGACCGTTGCGACATCGCGTACGGACAGGCGAGGAGGAAAGTTTTCCGGGCTGCATCGTGTCTCCGTTGGCAGCGCGCCTGTCGGACGGTATCCGCGGGTCGTCGTATGGCGCCGCTGGCTGCGCTTTCAAGTGTAGCAATAAGTGGCTTTCGGACGCGCCGGGGAAATCCCTTTAAAGCGCGGTAATGCGCGTTGCGACGAGACGTCATCGGTCTTTTCGAATTCCGGAACGCGATGTGCGTCAGCACCGAATCCGCATGCATCGCAAGCGCGCAATCCAGCGCATGTTCCACCGGATGATGCGTGGCGAGCGTCGCGCATGTTGCGACCCTGCGGCGGTTCGGGGAAACCCTGTTTCGATTCCAAAGTACGAGGAGGCTCAAGCGACAGGTTTGCCCGGCGCTTGCGCGCGGCGCTTCAATAGGTCCCGACGAAAGGCAAACAACCTGAGTGTCGAAAGTGCAAGGCCGGCCTGACGGCCGTGTATCGAACAGGAATTGGGAGACGTTGAAATGCCAGCTACCCTTGCAGTGAAAGTCACGCGGAAGTGGAATGAAACGCCGGACATTTGCGTGCTGGAATTGCGCGCCATTCACGAAGACCAGAAACTCCCGGCCTTCGAGGCCGGCGCACACGTCGAAGTCCATTTGCGCGGATTGCCGTCACGACAGTATTCGTTGTGCAACGCGCCCGGCCAAACGGACCGCTATCAACTGGGTATCTTCCTCGAACCGGAATCGCGCGGCGTATCGCGCGCGATTCACCAGACGGTCGAGGTGGGCCACACCATCGATATTTCCTCGCCGAAAAACCATTTCCCGCTGGCGGAAGACGCAACGCACAGTCTTCTTCTGGCTGGCGGGATCGGGGTCACGCCTGTCCTGGCGATGGCGGAAGCGCTGGCGTCGCGCGGCGCCAGCTTCGATTTCCATTACTGCACGCGCAGCGCGGAGCGCATGGCTTTCCAGACGAGAATCGGGCAGTCCGGATGGCGGCGGAGCGCGCACCTCTATTTCGACGACGCGCCTGACGATCGGCGCCTGGATCTGAATGCCGTGTTGTCGAATCCGGCCGCCGGAACGCACCTGTACGTGTGTGGTCCGTCGGGCTTCGTGACATGGGTGAAGCAGGCCGCGGCGCAATCGGGATGGCCGGATCCGCGCGTCCATTCGGAATCCTTTACGGGTGCCGCCGTCGAGGTTCAGGGCGGCGACCGGGCGTTCGACGTCGAGATCGCCGAAACGGGGCAAATCATCCATGTCGGGAAAGATCAGACCGCGTTGAATGCCCTCGTCGAGGCCGGCATCGACATTCCGAGTTCCTGCGAGGCCGGCAATTGCGGAACCTGCCAGACGATGGTCGTGTCGGGCGCCATCGATCATCGGGATCAGTACTTGACCGCCGCGGAACGCGCGGCGAACAAGTCGTTCATACCGTGCTGTTCGCGGGCAGCCGACGACATGATCGTTATCGCTCTGGAGTAGCAGGATGAGGGGTGTTCATGCGGATGCCTGTTGCAAAAATTATTCGGATAACGAAATTACATGGAGTGGAGGAAAATTCATGAAACATAGAATCGATACCTATCGCGATGCGGAAAAGACGATGAAGGACAAGACCCTTCAACAGGCCATGTACGACGCGGCCTTGTTCTTCATGAAGGATACGGTCGTGAACCTTCACGGCGACGCCCACCTGAGAAAGCGCCAGGCGCTCAACAGCTTGTTTACGCGTGAATTCTTTCGCGACTACCAGAACCGTGTGTTGCCCGCCGCGCTCGATCAGGTGCTGAAGCCCGTCGTCGCCGAAGGGCGGGGTGACGTGGCCATCCTGGCGTTTCGGGCGCTGGTCAATCTGACCTCCGACGTCACCGGTATCGACCGGGTCGGCACCGAGGAGGAGACGACCCGCATCCTCAAGATCATTCGCGGATTGGCCCACGTATCGACCGTCGGCCAATTGTTGTCGGGGAGCGTGGACGACGCGAACCGGAAAATCCGGGAAGCGCTCGTGGAGTTCGAACGCGATTTCTATGTCCCGTCGGCCAGGCGTCGGCAGGCATTGATCGATCAGGGGGCGGAACTGCCGAAAGACGTGATGACCGTGATGCTGGTCAACTACCCGAACGGCGAACTGCCCCATGACGTCATGGTCAAGGATGCCGCGCTGTTTCTGCTGGCCAGCGCGGCCACCCAGGCCAATACGCTGTGCTTCATCATGCTCGACATCCTGATGTGGTGTCGCGATCATCCCGGCACGCGCGAGACGCTGCTGGCCGAACCCGCCACGCTGCAGAAATTCATTTGGGAGGCGATACGGCTTCATCCGCCGCAGGTCGTCTCGGTGCGCCAGGCGTCCTGTCCGATGCATATCCCGGACGGCAGCGAGGTGGCCGCAGGCGACGTGATCGAGTTCGACATGGCGACTGCCAACCGCAACCCGGACATCTTCGGGCCGGACGCGGACACGTTCAATCCGTATCGCGTGCCGCCCGGCCGGATTGCCGCCCCGGGGCTTTCTTTCGGAGCGGGGCCGCATGCGTGCGTGGGCCGGGTGCTGGCGGCGGGGGTGCCGATCACGGCGGAGAACGAGGACAACGAGGACACCGAATTCGGCACGCTTCACATGATCACCCATGCGTTGCTCGAACTGGGGATTGACCTGGACCATGACCATCCGCCGATCGTCGATGAAGCGACGGTGCGGCGGCATATCGTGTCGTTGCCTTTCGTCCTGAGGCCGGAACTGGCCGCGGCGGCGGGCAGGGAAGTCGCGGGTGGGGGGTGTCCTTTCACGCGGGCGTAGGGGGGCGATCTGGCGTGAAGGTGCAGAGGCGCGGAGGCGCGGACAAAGTGCCGTCACGCAGGCTGCGCCCGGGTGTCGTGCCTGGGCGCAGGCGGCCGGTGACGGGGCTACTTGATGCGGCGCTGCAAGTCGGTCTTCGACTCTCCTGGCAAACGGGCGCTGAACGGCTGCCCGATCGACGCGTGACTACCGACGCGGCCTTTTGGCGCCAGCGCCGGCTCCGATTGCACAGCCCATTGCCGTTCCCAGGCTCAACCACAGACCCATGCTTTCAGTTGCCGCACCAACCGCAGCGCCGACAGCTATGCCGATTGCAAGCCACTTTCCCATTTTCTTTCGCTCATGCACGATGACAGTGCCGAGCACATTAGCATGAGGTCAACGGGCGACGAAGTGTGGGGCGCCTGACCCGTCACGGTAAGCACGGCCCGCTTCATTGGTAGCGGCGCGGATCGGGCAGCGGGCATGCAGGTGTCATGACGCGCAGCGCCGACACCCCAGCCCGCGACGGCGCTGGATTCAGAATGTCAATCCAGCCCCGGGCTCCACGCACGGATAATCGTCGAGCATTTAAGGTTGATTAACGAATGGCAAAGCGGGCCGCCGGCGAGCCATTCGAGCAATTATTCCCATAGATAAACAGATTCCTGTTTTCCGAATACGCCTGGTAAATAATTGAATAAACCTCTTTGGCACTGAACGAGTAGATGCCGTCGTTGATGGTCACCAGCAAGTTGCCGGTGGTGTCGGTTTCGATCTTGTCGATCTTGCCGGCCTTGCAAAGCGCCTGGGCGGACGCGCACGTGGAGGCGAGCATCAGTGCTGAAAACAGCACGGTTGCAATCTTCTTCATGACTTTCCTTTGATATTGAATGAATTAAAGCGAACGGACGACGTTGGTCACGCCCGGGAAGACGTGTCTGTCTTTCCGGATTGCCGATTCACAAGTGTCTGGAAATCAACGGTGGCCTGACAAGGTGGAAACTATGCGACAAAGCACGAATGCAATGATTCGTGCTGCGCCTCCGTATCTCGTTGATTTTTGAATCGCGGTGTTGCGGCGCACAACACAGACTATTTATTTGGTTTTGAGGGCGCCAATCGTATTAATTTATCGTTAATCGGATTCGATAATTTTTGTTTGAATGTTGTTTTATTGAATTCTGAGATCGGCTATTTTTGTTTTTTGATTATTTCGATATTTAAATAATCGCCGACGAGTATTGATTTGATGGTTGATGATGTGGCGGGCCAGGTCGACTCGCGCCGGCCCGGAAAGGCGCTACACTGCGCGGGTTCCCGACCATGCCGGGAGCGTCAGGACACCGGGCCCGCGTATTGCAAACACGTGACGATGTCATTGCCCGTCCCCTGACTCATTCGAACAAGTGACGAGAGAAAGAGAGGGCCCATGCTGACACGTCTTCGTATCGGACTCGATCGCGCGCGCGACCTGCGCGAAGCGGGACGTCCGTCTCCCATCCAGCCGCGGCCGCAGGCGAGCGAACTGGTCGACCTGAGCGCGACGCGCGCGATGTGGCGCGTTACCGTTCCGGGGCAGGCCGACTGCTACATGGCGGCAACACCCGCCGAAACGGATCGCTTCGTCGTCCATCTCGACGCGCAGACGTTCTACGGCCTGTGGCTCGGCACGAGCCCGACGTTTCCGCAACTGAACTCGCAGGACTGCGTGCCGCGCCGCGTCATGCCGCTCGACGGCAAGTACGCGTCGGCCGCCGCCGCGTTCCGGGCCGGCCGCCTCGAACCGGTGGCGCTGCCGCCGGTCGGCTACTGGCTCGAGGGAAGCGGGTACGAAGTCGCGATGAGCAACGGCATGACGCGCACCTTCTGGCTGCTCGCCAACCGCGTGCGGTCGTTTCCGGTCAGCGTCGACAACGCGACCTGGGCCACGATGCTGAACAACATGGCCGGCGTCGGCGTCGCGCCGATCGCGTACCGCGAACTGTTTTCCCGGCACACGTAGGTCGCCCGTCGCGATCCGGCACGCCGCGGCGGCGCCGGATCGTCACCCGGTTTGACACGCCGCGTTCGCGGCCATTAAAGTCGCATCGCGGGCCGGTGGGTCAAGCACACGCCCGGAACAGGCAGCCGATGTTCCAGGACTACGGGGCTACCCCGTGGATCAGATTGACACCCCGATGCGTCGCAAGGGGCTGGGTTGCGCGTTGCGTAACGCCTCCCCTCGCAGCACCAGTCACGTTGGCTCATCGTCCCGCCCATCTTTCCCCATGCATTCATCCCTGCGCGATACCACCCGCACGATTGCCGAGGCGATGCTCGCCGGGCCGCCCGAGCGCGGCGGCGTCATCGCGCGCATGGCCGCCGTGCTCGGCGACGCGCAGCCGTGGGCGCACGAATGTGCGGACACCGCGCTCGCCCGCTTCGGCGCGCACTGGGACGACGTCGACATCGACACGCTGGCGGCGGTTCTGGCCGATGCGGCCGCGTTCGTGCGCGCCTGGTATCGCGAAGATCGGCCGACCGTGATCCGCGTCGTGCGGCGGCCACCCGTCCAGCGGCCGTTGCCG
>NZ_JAAGPG010000891.1:0-2175 GCF_017104665.1 Burkholderia sp. Se-20378
TCGCGAGGCGCGGCTTTTGCACGGCGAGCGGGCCGCCGGGCTGATGGGCTATGCGACCGCGTCGTACGGGGTCGGGCAGATTCTCGGCCCGCTCGTCGCGGCGCCGCTGGCCGCGCGCTTCGGGTCGTTTTCCCCCGCGCTGTGGGTCGCGGTAGCCGCGCTGCTGCTCGGCGCTGCCGGCTTTGCCGCGACCGCCGTACGAGGGCGCCTGCAACCCTGATTTCGGCGGGGCCGGATCGTCTGCGGCACGGGCAAACTCGCTAGAATGAAGCCTTTCCCGCGCCGAGCGGGTGCGCGGGCAGCCGGCTGGCGGCCGTCCGGCGCCTGCCAGATCCTCATCGATGACCACCGCCGATTACCGCTTTTGCCCGCGCTGCGCGAGCCCGCTCACCGAGCGCGCCGACCCCGACCATGAAGGCGGCCGCATTCGCCAGGCGTGCCCCGACGACAGCTGCGGCTACGTCCACTGGAACAATCCGCTGCCCGTCGTCGCCGCGATCGTCGAGCTCGACGGCAAGATCCTGCTCGCGCGCAACGCGGCCTGGCCCGAAGGCATGTTCGCGCTGATCACCGGCTTCCTCGAGAACGGCGAGACGCCCGAGGACGGCATCGCGCGCGAGGTGTTCGAGGAAACGGCGCTGAAGGCCGAGCACGTGTCGCTCGTCGGCGTCTACGAATTCATCCGCAAGAACGAGCTGATCATCGCGTACCACGTGCGTGCGTCGGGCACGGTCGCGCTGTCGCCGGAACTGCTCGAATACAAGCTCGTCGATCCGCCGCTGCTGCGCCCGTGGCGCGCCGGCACGGGCGTCGCGCTCGCCGACTGGATGCGGGCGCGCGGCCTCGATTTCGAGTTCGTCGACCGGCCGGGGCAGTGACGGGCCGGCCTGTCAGCAGCGTTGCATCCGCCGTGCCGCGAGCGATCGCGGCGCGGCGTTCCGCTTCTTGCCGGTGCGCCGTGTCCCGCGGCCGCCGCGTGTCGTCCACCACGCTTCCATCGTCCTGACCGCCATCGCCATGTCCGACAAGCCGCAACCGCGTCCGCGCGACGCCTATCGCCACTTCCTGCCGATCACGACCCGCTGGATGGACAACGACGTCTACGGGCACGTGAACAACGTCGTCTACTACAGCTACTTCGACACGGTCGTGAACGAATACCTGATCCGCGCGGGCGTGCTCGACGTCGAGCACGGGCAGACGATCGGCCTCGTGGTCGAGACGCAGTGCAACTACTTCGCGCCGCTCGTGTTTCCACAGTCGGTCGACGCCGGGCTGCGGGTCGTGAGGCTCGGCACGTCGAGCGTGCGCTACGAGGTCGGGCTGTTCGCGCAGGGCGACGCGTCGCCCGCCGCGCAGGGGCATTTCGTGCACGTGTACGTCGATCGCGGCACGCGCCGGCCGGTGCCGCTGCCCGATGCGCTGCGCGCCGCGCTCGAGCCGCTCGCGGTCTGACTGCGCGGTGCACGCGTTCGCGCTCCAGGCCTTCAACGGCCTCAGCTACGGCTTGCTGCTGTTCATGCTGTCGGCCGGACTCACGCTGATCTTCAGCGTGCAGGGCGTGCTCAATTTCGCGCATGCGAGCTTCTACATGCTCGGCGCGTACGTCGGCTACAGCATCGCGGCCAGCGCGGGCTTCTGGCCCGCGCTGGTGCTCGCGCCGCTCGCGGTCGGGCTGCTCGGCGCCGGTTGCGAACGCATGCTGCTGCGCCGCGTGCAGGCGCGCGGCCATACGAGCGAACTGCTGCTGACCTTCGGCCTCGCGTACCTGATCGGCGAGGGCGCGAAACTCGTCGTGATTGCCGCATCGACCGAACAGGCCGCGCTCGAAGGCGCCGAAAAAGTGGCCGCGCAATTGCAGCCGCTCGTCGACCAGGGCGCGCTCGCCGGCTTCGAAAGTCCCGCGCGCTACCTGCCGAGCGACGCCGCGCAGCGCGCGCGCCAGGCGAGCCTGCCGGATGCCGATGTGCTCGCCGCGCGGATGCGCAATGCCGTCGCGAACCAGCCCATCGCGGTCAAGCCCGACCTGTTCGCGCCGTTCATCACCGATGTCGGGGCCGCGCGCCACGCGCCGCTGCTGACGCGTGCAGACTTGCGCGGCACGTCGATGGCGCTCGCCGTCGATGCGCTGCTGACCGAACGTGACGGCCGCTGGAGCGCAATGCTGCCGCTGCG
>NZ_JAAGPG010000892.1:0-2183 GCF_017104665.1 Burkholderia sp. Se-20378
GGCGTCGAGTTGCGCGGCGGCCGCCGCGATCTGCGCGACCAGCGACGTCAGTGCCGGATCGATCGCCACGGCGCGCGCGCTGTCGAACAGCCGCTGCGGCACCGCGAGCGAGGCGAGGGGCAGATTGAGCACGAGCTGGCGGTTCTCGCCCAGGCCCGCGTAATCGTGGCGCGCGCCGGCCGGAACCAGCCACGCGCCGTGCCGGTCGAGCCGCTGGCTGACGCCGTCCACCGCCATCACCATCGCGCCGTCGATGCCGAGCACGATCTGGTGAAAGTCGTGCACGTCCGACGCTTCGAGCGTGTCGTAGCGTTGCAGTGCGACGGTGGGGGACGGAAGGTGTGCCATGGGGCAGGGCGTCAGCCGGCGGCGCGCGTGTCGTGTCAGATGTCGAGCAGTTCGACTTCGAACACGAGCGTGGCATTCGGCGGAATCACGCCGCCTGCGCCGCGCGGGCCGTAGCCGAGTTGCGGCGGGATCGTCAGGCGACGCACGCCGCCGACCTTCATGCCCTGCACGCCTTCGTCCCAGCCCTTGATGACCATGCCGCCGCCGAGCACGAACGCGAACGGGTCGTTGCGATCCTTGCTCGAGTCGAATTTCTGACCGTCGGTCAGCCAGCCCGTGTAGTGGACGCTGACGGTCTGGCCGGCTTGCGCTACGTCGCCGGTGCCTTCGGTCAGGTCTTCGTATTTGAGGCCCGATTCGGTCGTGATGACAGACATGACTTCTCCTGAAAAAGGATGGGTAAAACCGCTATTGTAGGCGAGCGCGCAGCGGGCCGCCGCTCGTGGCTCTCGGCCGGTCGCACGCGTGTCGCGGACGGCGCCGGGCCGCCACGGCCGCGGTCGCCCGAAACGCAAATGGAACGCGCGTTTGAATTTTTCGCGCGCCCCGCGACCGCGGTTGCACCGTGCGAGTGCGACGCGTGTATGAATCGGTGCTACCGGGGCGCACGATAGCGCGTCGCGGGGCGTCGCCGATTTCCGCGAAACGCCCGCCGCACGGGGCTTCCTGGCCATCGGCATGACACGGCAGGGAGCCGCGCGTACCGCTTCCGAGCCACCGCGCGCGTTCGAATCCCGCCCCGTCCGGACGCCGTTCGAGCGCCGCTTTTTCCGCCTTTTCGACCGTGCCCTGTTTGGAAGCGCGCATCTACCGCGCGGCTTGCGTGCGCCGCCGCGGGCGGCCTATCTTTACAGCTGTCGATGTCAAGATTTTGGCGGTGCGCGACGTGCCGCCCGAGCCTGCGCCGGCCGCATCGGACGATGCGCCGGGCCGCTCCGGAACCAGGAGAACGATGAACATGAAGTCAGCCGCTTCCGCCACCGCAGCCGGGATCATGCCGGTGCGCCGCGACCTGCGCTTCGACCTGCCGGTCGAACGCGCGAAGGACTGGCATGGCCTCGGGTCGCACGTGACCCATTTCTTCAACGCGCTGTCGCTGCTGTTCCCGGCCGGCGAGCGTTTCTTCATGGATTCGGTGCGCAACTACCGCGACCGGATCGACGATCCCGTGCTGAAGCAGCAGGTGCTCGGCTTCATCGGCCAGGAGGCGATGCACACGCGCGAGCACATCGAGTACAACGAGCTGATGCAGGCGAACCACCTGCCTGCGCGCAAGCTCGACAAGCGCGTGTGGACGGTGCTCGGCTACATGAAGCGCAAGCTCCCGCATTCGGTGCAGCTCGCGCATACGGTCGCGGCGGAACACTACACGGCGATGCTCGCCGACTGGCTGCTGCGCGACCCGACGCGCCTCGACGGCTCGGTCGAGGGCTACCGTCAGATGTGGATCTGGCACGCGCTCGAGGAAACCGAGCACAAGGCCGTGTCGTTCGACGTATGGAACACCGCGATGGAGCCGGGGCTGCGCCGGTACCTGATCCGCATCGGCGTGTATCTGCTGACGACGCTGACGTTCTGGCCGACCGTATTCCTGATGCACGCGACGCTGCTGTGGCGCGATCGCGGCGCCGGCCATCACGTGCGCGGCATGCTGCGGATGATCGCGTTCCTGTACGGGCCGCGTCGCGGGCTGTTCCCGCGCATCGCCGGCGAATGGCTGAGCTTCTTCCGGCCGGGCTTCCATCCGTGGGACCACGACAATCACCATCATCTGGCGCGGGTCGACGCGCTCGCCGCCACCTACGGCGAACAGGGCGGCGCGCCGGCGCGTTCGC
>NZ_JAAGPG010000893.1:0-2099 GCF_017104665.1 Burkholderia sp. Se-20378
TGCCCTGGTCGCCCGTGCCGGATCGCATCGTGCACCCGGCCGCATCCATCCGGCCTCCTGATCCGTAGATGACGCATATCCCGTCCACGGAGTCCGCATGCCTGCCGCCGCCGTCGCCGTCCTCGCTTTCGCCGGACTGATACTCGCGTTCACGGCCGTGTGGATCGTTCAACTGCGCTCGCGCAACGCCGGCATGATCGACCCGGTCTGGGCCGCGACGCTCGGCGGCGTGGCCGTGCTCGCCGCCGGGTTCGGCACCGGCGCGGGATTGAACCGCGCGCTCGTCGCGCTGGGCGGCGGCCTTTGGGGGCTGCGGCTCGCGCGGCATCTGTGGCGCCGCAATCACCGGCAGCCGGAAGACGCGCGCTACCGTCAATTTCGCCTGCAATGGGGCGATGCGGCCGCGCGCAACCTGTTCTGGCTGTTCCAGTTGCAGGCGCTGATCTCGATGGCGCTGTCCGTCGCGTTCTTCGTCCCCGCCTACAGCGCGGCAGCCCCGTCCCGGTTCGCGCTTGCCGCCGCAGTCGCGATCTGGTTCGCCGCCGTGGCAGGAGAGGCGGCCGCCGATCGCCAGCTCAAGCGCTTCCTGGCCGATCCCGGCCAACGCGGCCAGGTCTGCCGGGCCGGCTGGTGGCGCTATTCGCGACACCCCAACTACTTTTTCGAATGCCTGCACTGGTTGGCCTACACGGTCCTGGCGATCGGCATGCCGTGGGGCGCGCTGGCCCTGCTGCCGCCGTTCCTGATGGCATGGCTGCTGCTCAGGGTGTCCGGCTTGCCGCTGCTCGAAGCCCGCCTCGTCGACACCCGCCCGGGCTATCGCGAATACATGCGCACGACCAGCGCGCTGATCCCGTGGCCGCCCGCGCGGGCCGCGCCCCCTTCCCGCACCCGACCGGATCGTCCCGAAGACAGGAGCACGCGATCATGACCGCTACCGCCTCGCAACCGTCGCCTGCCCGGATTGCCGCGCCCGGCGACACCTGGCTGATCCGCTGCTGTGAGCGCGGCTGGCTGCCGGATCCGCTGATCCGCGCCGGGATGCGTGCGCTGATGCGACAACGCCTGCGCGACGAACACGCCGACGACGGCGAGCGGCGCGCGATGGCCCACGACACGCTGCTGCGCGAACTGCGCGCGAGCCCGATCGCGGTCGAGACGCAAGCGGCCAACACGCAGCATTACGAGGTGCCCGGCGCCTTCTTCGAAGCCCATCTCGGCCCCCGGCTGAAATATTCGTGCGGCTATTACCCGGGCGGCGACGAGACGCTCGCGCAGGCGGAGGACGCGATGCTCGGCTTGACCGCACGGCGCGCCGAACTCGCGGACGGACAGCGCATCCTCGATCTCGGCTGCGGCTGGGGCTCCCTGGCGCTGTGGCTGGCGGAGCGCTATCCCCGCGCACGGATCGTCGGCCTGTCGAATTCGCACGGTCAACGCGGTTTCATCGAGCAGTGCGCTGCCCGCCGCGGGCTGACCAACCTGCGGATCGTCACGGGCAACGTGGCCGAATTCGATTTCGCCTCCGGCGAAGCGGGGTTCGACCGCGTGCTGTCGATCGAGATGTTCGAGCACATGAAGAACTACGGGCAGTTGCTGTCGAAAATCGCCCGATGGATGCCCGACGACGGCAAGCTCTTCGTGCACCTGTTCGCGCACCGGCTCCTCGCCTATCACTTCACGGCGCGCGACGGGTCCGACTGGATGTCACGCCACTTCTTCACCGGCGGCACGATGCCGTCCGCCGATCTGCTGCTGCACTTCCAGGACGACGTGCGCATCGCCCGCCAGTGGTGGCTCGACGGCACGCACTATGCCCGCACGGCCAACCAGTGGCTCGCGTCGCTCGATGCCGCGCGCGGCCGGGTCATGCCGATGCTCGAAACGGTCTACGGCGCCGACGCGCGCGTCGGATTCCAGCGCTGGCGGATGTTCTACATGGCGGTCGCCGAACTGTTCGGCTATGCCGGCGGCCAGGAATGGGGCGTCGCCCATTACCTGTTCGACAAACGGCCGGCGCGCAGATGAGGTGCTTCATGCCGTATCGCATCGTCCGCCGCGTCGCCGTCCTGCTCGCGCCGGGTCTCGCGCTCGCCGCC
>NZ_JAAGPG010000894.1:0-2331 GCF_017104665.1 Burkholderia sp. Se-20378
TTGGGTATGTGTGTGTGACAGTTTTGTTTGTTCTCGTGGTCGCTCTCTGTTGTTTATTGCTTGTCTTTGTTTTTTTTCTGAGCCGGCAGCACCCCGAGTTCACACCCCTGCGCACACTCCTTCCCTACACGGCGCTCTTCCCATCGGCCGGCCGGGCGGAGAAGGCGGCGAGCGCACTCAGGGCGATGAACGGTGCAACGGCAAGCGGCACAAGCAGGCGTGACATGGGGCGGTCCACAGGAAGAAAATCCGACGGTTCGGGAAAGCATCTTGACGGCAAAATGTCAGGAAGCGGCCGAATTGGCCGTCCGGCCAGTTGCCGATTGGCCGACGATGCAAGTCGCACGGCGGCTGCTACGCTTTTGCATCGGCCGGCGCATCCCGATCGCGCAGCGAACGCTGCCGCGCCCCGTTCCTACAGGAGAAGTCCATGTCTTACATGCTGTTGATTGTCGAGCCGACCGACCAGCGCGCCGAACGCACGCTCGACGAAGGTCAGGCGCTGTACGCACGGATGGTCGATTTCGCCGAGACGCTGAAGGCGCGCGGCGTGCTGCGCGGCGTCGAGTCGCTGGAGCGCTCCGAGCGCGGTACGCGCGTGCAGGTGCGCGACGGCGAGACGCGCCTGCTCGACGGCCCGTTCGCGGAGGCGAAGGAGATGGTCGGCGGCTTCTTCATCGTCGACGTCGACACGCGCGAGGAAGCGATCGAGATCGCGCGCCAGTGCCCGGCCGCGCAGTGGTGCACGGTCGAGGTGCGGGCGGTCGGCCCGTGCTTCCTGTGAAGGCCGCGACTCGGTATTTACCCTGATATGTCGCGGAATATGTCGATCCGGCAGTCTTCCGTCCGTCGTCCGGATAAGGCGCCGATGAACGGGCGCTGCCATCCACCGACGACAAGGAGTGAACGATGCGATTCATGATCATGATCCGGGCGAACGCCGTCAGCGAGTCCGATGCGTTGCCGGACAACCGGCTGGTCGAGGCCATGACCGTCTATCACGAGGAGCTGGCCAAGGCTGGTGTGCTGCTCGATGCAAACGGGCTGCGGTCGAGCGCGAGCGGCTGGCGCGTGCGCTACACGGGCGGCAGGGGCACCGTGGTCGACGGCCCGTTCGCCGAAACGAAGGAACTGATTGCCGGCTATACGCTGATCCAGGTGCGTTCGCGTGACGAAGCGCTCGAATGGACGCGCCGGTTTCCCGCGCCGTTCGGCGCCGAGATGGATTGCGAGATCGAGGTGCGGCCGCTGTTCGAGCTCGACGACCTCACGCCGAGCGACGCGGTCGAGCGGTTTCGCGAACTCCACGTCGGCCGCACCGGCGCCTGATTGATTGCCCACCTGAATCCAACCTCACCGGGAGCACCCGACATGCACAAGATGGTCTTCATCAACCTGCCCGTGGCCGACCTGCCGCGCTCGAAGGCGTTCTACCAGGCGCTCGGTTTCGAAGTCGTACCGGCCTATACCAACGACCAGGCTGCCTGCATCAAGATCAGCGACACGATCTTCGCGATGCTGCTCGTCCGGCCGTTTTTCCAGACGTTCACCGGCAAAACCATCATCGATCCGGCAACGCAGGTGCAGGTCCTGTCGTGCCTGTCGTGCGAAAGCCGCGCCGAGGTCGACGGAATCGTCGCCAAGGCGTTGGCGGCTGGCGGCTCCGCGCCGCAAGCGCCGCGCGAGTACCCGAACATGTACGGCCACGGGTTCGACGATCCGGACGGCCATGCATGGGAGCTGATGGCCATGCCGCTGGACGCGTCCGCCGAGGGGCAGGCGTCGTGACGCGTGAGGCGACCTACCGTGCGATCGAAGCGGTCTGGCGGATCGAGTCGCCCAAGATCATCGCGCGCGCCGCGCGCGTGGTGCGCGACGTCGGTGTGGCCGAGGAACTGGCGCAGGACACGCTCGTCGCGGCGCTCGAGCACTGGCCCGTCGACGGCGTGCCCGACAACCCGGCCGCCTGGCTGATGACGGCCGTGAAGCGTCGCGCGCTCGATCGGGTCCGGCAGGAGTCGCTCCACGCGGCGAAGCGCGACCAGCTCGGTCACGAGATGGACGCGCTCGAAGCGCATGTCGTCCCCGACATCGCGGAGGCGCTCGCCGACGCGAGCGAGGACGACATCGGCGACGACCTGCTGCGGCTGATCTTCACGTCGTGCCACCCGGTGCTGTCGACCGATGCGCGCGTCGCGCTGACGCTGCGGCTGCTCGGCGGGCTGACGACGGGCGAGATCGCGCGCGCGTTCCTGACGCCCGAACCGACGATCGCGCAGCGGATCGTGCGCGCCAAGCGCACGCTCGCGGCGGCGCACGTGCCGTTCGAGG
>NZ_JAAGPG010000895.1:0-240 GCF_017104665.1 Burkholderia sp. Se-20378
GGGGGTGTGTTATGGTGTGTACTTTTTGGGGTTGACTGCCTTGGTGGATCTGTCGAGACTGGTGGTGTTCGATGTAGCAGTGCGCGATGGGATGTTCGTTGGAGTGATGATGCTCGTGATCTGGTCCGCGGTATCTAGTGTGCGGGGTTGGGTGTTCTCGCGTGTGGCTATGGTCCAGTCGTTGTTCAGGAATTGGTTGCTCTCTGTGGTGTTTTTTTTTTTTTTTTTTTTTTACTGATG
>NZ_JAAGPG010000896.1:0-1908 GCF_017104665.1 Burkholderia sp. Se-20378
TTGAAGATCTCGAGCGACAGCGGCCCCGTATAGCCGGACTCGATCACCCGCGCGGTGAAGCGCGCGAGGTCGAAGTCGCCCTGGCCCGGGAACGAGCGGTAATGGCGGCTCCATTCGAGCACGTCCATCGCGAGCTTCGGCGCATCGGCGATCTGCACGAACGCGATCCGCTCGCCGGGGATGTCGGCGAGCGCGTCCGGCGAATCGTCGAGCGACAGCGTATGGAAGCTGTCGAGCGCCAGGCCGAGGTGCGGGCTGTTCACCGCATTCACGAGTTTCCACGCATGGCCGTACCGCTTCACGACGCGGCCCCACGCGAGCGCTTCGTACGCGGCGACCACGCCGGCCTGCCGCGCGGCTTCGGCGAGCGCGCCAAGCTGGTCGACGAGCAGCCCGTCGTCCGCGATCGTGTCGGCCGACACGTTGCTGCAGACCAGGATGCGGTCGGCGCCGAGCGCATGCATCACGTCGAACTTGCGCTTGATCCGGTCGAGGTTGCGCGCGAGCTGGGCCGCGCTCACCCCCTCGAAGTCGCGAAACGGCTGGAACAGCACGATGTCGAGGCCAAGATCGGCGGCCATGCGCCGGACGTCGGCCGGCGATCCATCGAAGTAGACGAGGTCGTTTTCGAAGATTTCGACGCCGTCGAAGCCCGCGGCCTGGATGGCGGCGAGTTTCTCGGCGAGCGTGCCGGACAGTGACACGGTGGCGATCGAGCGCTGCATGGGCGATTCCTGCGGATGAGCGGGGCATGGCGTCGGTCGAATCGACCCTGAATGAACCAGTCGTTGAATTTCTGGTGAACGCCATATCCCGAATTTACTGGGCTAGTGATGCGTATTGTACAAACTAACTAGGTGGTACAAATTAGCGAAAACCCGAAAAGACAGCCCGCATTCCCGGGCGCACACTAGCGCCAAATTCCGATGTTTTCGAGGCGATGCCGGTCACGGTCCGCCCCTGTTTTAGGAGCAGAATCACCATGAGCAAGTACAAGGTGCTGGTGCTGAACGGCCCGAACCTGAATCTGCTGGGGACGCGCGAGCCCCATATCTACGGCGCGGAAACGCTCGCCGATGTCGAGCAGCGCTGCCGCACGGCGGGAGAGGCGCTCGGGCTGGAAATCGACTTCCGCCAGTCGAACGCCGAGCACCAGCTGATCGACTGGCTGCACGCCGCGCGTCACGACACGCACGGCATCGTGATCAACCCGGCGGCCTATACGCATACGTCGGTGGCGCTGGCCGACGCGCTGTCCGCGATCGCGAAGCCGGTGATCGAAGTGCATATCTCGAACGTGCATCGCCGCGAAGCGTTCCGTCACCATTCTTATGTGTCGGCGGTCGCCGAAGCCGTGATCTGCGGCTGCGGCACCGACGGCTACATCTTCGCGCTGCAGCGTCTGGCGACGCTGTTCGCGCAGGGAGCCGCACGATGAGCCGCCCGTCGTTTCTGATCGGCCTGATCGGCCAGGGCATCGGCGGCTCGCTGTCGCCCGCGATGCACGAGGAAGAAGGCTTCCGCCAGGGGTTCGGGTATGTCTACCGGCGCATCGATCTCGACGCGCTCGGCGTGACCGTCGACGCGCTGCCGCAACTGCTCGATGCCGCGCAGCGGATGGGCTACAACGGCCTGAACATCACGCACCCGTGCAAGCAGCGCGTGATCGAGCACCTTGACGCACTGTCGGACGATGCGCGCGCGCTCGGCGCGGTGAATACCGTGCTGTTCAAGGACCGCAAGCGGATCGGCCACAACACCGACTGGTCGGGCTTTGCGAAATCGTTCCACCGCGGGTTGCCCGACGCGTCGCTCGAACGCGTCGTCCAGCTCGGCGCGGGCGGCGCGGGCGCGGCCGTGGCGCATGCGGCGCTGCAGATGGGCGCGGCCGAACTGACGATTTTCGAT
>NZ_JAAGPG010000897.1:0-2165 GCF_017104665.1 Burkholderia sp. Se-20378
CGCACGGTGCGCGTCCCGGCCCAGGCGCCGCGCCGGATCCTGCTTGGCGAGAGCCGGCTGCTGTCGGCGGTCGCGCTGCTCGACGGCGCGCAGCCGCTTGCGCGCATCGTCGGCTGGCAGGGCGACCTGCCGCTGATGGACCCGCAGACCTACGATGCGTACGCCCAGGCGTTTCCGCAAATCCGCCGCATCCCGCTGATCGGCCAGGCAACCGAGGACAGCATCAGCGCCGAGAAGGCGCTGAGCCTGAAGCCCGATCTCGCGATCTTCAGCCTCGGCGGGCACGGGCCGAGCCGCTACAACGCGCTCGTGAAGCAGCTCGAGGCGACCGGTACGACGGTCGTGTTCGTCGATTTCCGGCTGCATCCGCTGCAGAACACGCTGCCGAGCATCGCGCTGCTCGGCGCGGTCATGCACCGCACCGGGCAAGCGAATGCGTATGCAACGTTCTATCGTGCGCATCTCGCGCGGATCGAGGCGGTCGTGAACCGGATTCCCGACGCGCAGCGGCCGAAGGTGTTCGTCGACCTGCTCGCGGGCGTGTGGGATGCCGGCTGCTGCCACACGGCCGGCAACGGCAATTTCGGCGAATTCGTGACGGCCGCGGGCGGCCGCAACATCGCGACAGGGCTGCTGCCCGGCGTGCTCGGCGACATCAGCATGGAGCAGGCGATCGCCGCGCGGCCCGACGTGTACATCGCGACCGGCAGCCGCACGAAGCCGGGGCTCGCGTCGTTGCGGGTCGGTGCGCAGACGAGTGCGCACGATGCGGCGGCGAGCCTCGCGAAGCTCGCCGCGCGACCGGGCTTCGATGCGATCAAGGCGATCCACGATGGCCGCGTGCACGGCATTTCGCACAACTACTACGACTCGCCGTACAACATCCTCGCGATCGAAGCGTTCGCGAAGTGGTTCTATCCGCGGCAGTTCAAGGATCTCGACGTGCGTGCGACGCAGGCCGAACTGCATCGCCGCTTCCTCGCGATCGCGCCGCAGGGCACGGAGTGGGTCGACGCACCGCTGCCGGCCGCCACGTCGCAGGCGGCACGATGAGCGACGCCGTGCTTCAGGATCTCGCGCCTGGCCGTATCCGGGCCGCGAGCCTGCGCGACTACCGCCGCCTCACACGGCGGCGCGCGGCCGCGCTCGTCGTCGTTGCATTGCTGATCGTCGTGTCGGTGCTGTTCGATCTGTCGTCGGGGCCGTCCGGGATGCCGGTTGCAACGCTGTTGCGCACGCTCGTCGAACGCACGGGCGCCGATCCGGCCGCACGCGTGATCGTGTGGCAGATCCGCCTGCCGTACGCGGCGATGGCCGTGCTCGTCGGCGCGGCGCTGGGGCTGTCCGGCGCGGAAATGCAGACGATCCTCGCCAATCCGCTCGCCAGCCCGTACACGCTTGGCGTATCGGCGGCCGCCGCGTTCGGTGCGTCGCTCGCGATCGTGCTCGACGTGACGATTCCCGGCGTCGCGCAAACCTGGGTCGTGTCGGCGAATGCCTTCGTCTTCGCGTTCCTGTCCGCGCTGCTGCTCGACGCGGTCGCGCGCTGGCGCGGGATGAACACCACCGGCGTCGTGCTGATGGGCATCGCGTTGGTGTTCGCGTTTCATGCGCTCGTGTCGCTGATGCAGTTCATCGCATCGGCCGACGCGCTGCAGGGGCTCGTGTTCTGGACGCTCGGTTCGCTCGCGCGCGCCGACTGGCCGAAGCTCGCGGTGCTCGGCGCGGCACTTGCGATCGCGTTGCCGCTGTCGATGCGTCACGCGTGGACGCTGACTGCGCTGCGGCTCGGCGAGGATCGCGCGGCGAGCTTCGGCGTCGACGTGAAGCGCGTGCGGCTCGCGACGCTGCTGCGGGTGTCGGTGCTGTCGGCGCTCGCGGTGTCGTTCGTCGGCACGATCGGCTTCGTCGGACTGATCGCGCCGCATCTCGCGCGCACGCTGTTCGGCGAGGACCACCGTTTCTATCTGCCCGGCAGCCTGCTGGTCGGCGCGCTGATGCTGTCGCTCGCGTCGATCGCATCGAAGCTGATCGTGCCGGGCGTGCTGATCCCGGTCGGGATCGTCACCGCGCTGGTCGGCATCCCGCTGTTCCTCGGCATCGTCGTGCGGTCGCAGGGAGGGCAAGCATGAGCGGGCTGACGATCGAAGGGTTGACCGTGCGTT
>NZ_JAAGPG010000898.1:0-1868 GCF_017104665.1 Burkholderia sp. Se-20378
TCATTCCGGCGCGTCGACCTTCGACAGCCAGTCGTCGCGGCGCGTGTACTCGTGCATCCGGTGCGCGGCCGTGGCCGCGACGAGACTCGCCGCGCCCTGGTTCGCATCGACCGACAGCGCTTCACGCGCAGCCTTCTCCGCGCGCGAGAAGCGGCCGGCGTACAGGTTCGCGATCGCGTCGCGCAGCGATGCCTGCGCCTTCTCGTTGCGCGAGCGCGCCCGATACGCGGCGACCCGCTGCGGCATGCGCCAGATGTTGCGTACGATACGCAGCAGCGCATACACGACGATGAACAGCACGACGATGGCGATCACGAACAGGTTCAGCGACACGTCGATCCGGTACGGCGGATAGACGAGCAGCACCTGCCCCGCGTCGAAACGGCCGACGGTGGCGAGCGCTGCGGCGATCGCGAACAGGACCGCGAGCCAGACGATTCCTCGAAGCGTCATCGTTACCCCCGGCTCTTGAACTGCTGAACGGCGTTCAGGCTCGTGTTCAGGTTCGGCACCGCAACCGTCAGCGATGCGCCGTCAACCTGCTTGAGCAGATCCTCGACGGTCTGCGTATCCTTCGATGCCTGGTCGAAATACTTCCCGAGCGACGCCTGCGCGGCGTGCAGGTCGGCCTTCATCGCGCTGTCGTTGCGCGCGAGCAGCGACAGGCGCGCGGTCAGCAGGCGCAGCTTCACGTTCTCGCGCACGAAGTAGCCCTGGTCGGGCGACGCGAGCATCGCGTCCGCGTTGTCGATGCGGCGCACCTGCACGAGCCCCTTCAACTGCTGGCCGAGGCCGGCCGAGAAGTCGTGCCACCACACCTTCCAGCGCGGCTCGCCGGCCACGGCCGACGACGCGGCGTCGGCCGGCGCGGCCTTCGGCGCTTCGTGCGGGACGATCGCTTCACCGGACAGCGGCAGCGCGTCGATCTTCGCAATGGCATCGTCGAGCTTGATCGCAAGGCCCGTGAGGTCGGCCGCCGGTGCGGCCTTCAGCTTCTCGATGTCCAGCGCGAGCGCCTTGCGCACCGTCACCGCCTGCGCGCTCTGCGACGTTGCGAGGCGCGCGTCGGCGTTCTGCAGCGCGATCAGCGCGAGCTGCGTGTTGCCGGTCAGCTGAAGCTGCTGGCTCGCGCTCGACAGCATCTGGTCGACTTCCTCGAGCATCCACGCATCGCGGTTGCGCGACAGGTCCTGGTATTGCTGCTGCAGCGCCTGCTGCGCGCTCTGCGCGTCGGCGAGCTTGCCGTCGAGCTGCGCGAGCTGCGTGTCGACCTGGTGCGTGCTCGCGAGCGCCTGCTCGGTCTTCAGGCGCGTCTCGGCCGTCTGCGCATCGAGCGCCTTCTGGCGCGTGACGAACGTGCCGTCGAGCCGGTCGATCTTGCGGTTCAGCGCGTAGCCGCCGACGCCCGCCGCGCAGCCGAGCACGACGACGACGAACCACAGCACCGCGCTGCCGCCACGGCGCGCAGGCGGTTCGGACGCCATATAGGCGGGACGCGACGGCGGTGCGGATGCAGCGGCCGGCTGGGAAGCGACGCTTTTGGAATCGTTGGTATCTGTCATGCGTTTAGTCACCGGTGCGGCTGTCGCCGGTTGGACGGCCTCGTCGGCCATCGTTCGAAACGCGCGGACGATGCGCTCATCGCCCGCGCCGGTCAGCGTAATCCTATCAAAACCCAATGAACGCGCGGTCTGCTCGATCCGCGGATGCGGCGTCACGAGCGGCGCGTGCTTCAGCGCGTCGATCTCGGCGTCGTTCAGGTGCGCCCGCGCGAGTTCGTGCAGGTTGCGCACGCCTTCCGAGCTCGTGACGAGCCACGCATGCGGTTCGCCGTGGAGCAGCGCATGCACGCGCTCCCACGCGCCGAC
>NZ_JAAGPG010000899.1:0-241 GCF_017104665.1 Burkholderia sp. Se-20378
GGGTCAATAAAAAAAAAAAAAAAAAAAAAAAAAAAAAAAAACATAAAGACAAAACACAAAAAAAAAGCCACAGACACAACGAAACAACACACACAACTATCATCATAAAGACAAACAAGGACACCACGCACAATTACAAACAGAACGAGACTAACAAGTATGAACCATCCGAGTACCAGAACACAAAAAGTGTAACATGTCGTAATACAAGACTAAACTCTACACTGCTCGATATAAAACA
>NZ_JAAGPG010000900.1:0-2003 GCF_017104665.1 Burkholderia sp. Se-20378
TCAGAAAAGCGGCCGCGCGATGCAGCCGCCATGCTCGCTCAGTTCTGCGTGAGCGGATTCAGCGTCGTGCACAGGAAGCCCGTGCAGTTCTTCGGCGTGAAATAGAACGATGCCATCGCGAGCGGCGTCGGGGTTGGTGGCGGCGTTCGTGGTCGTATCGTCGGTCGTGTCGTCGTCATCGGACGACTTCGTGCCGGCGGCCGGCTTCGACGAAGCCTGTTTCGTCGACGCATCCGGCACGCCGGAATTCGACGCATCGCGACGGGTGATGACGCTTTGCTTCAGCGTCTGCGCGAACGGCACGGCGGTCGTCGCGGTCGCGGCATCGTTGCCGGCGGCGCTGGACGAACCCGAGCCGCGGGCGGCCTTGAGTGCGGTGCCGGCGGTGTCGAGCAGCGCGCCGAGCAGGGGCAGGGGAGGCATGACGGTTCTCTCGTTCGAATGCGGTGGTCGGTTACGACGAACGGGCCGCGTCGGCCCGCATGCGCAGGATCTTTGCGGCGTGTTCGTCGGCGTCGCGCTGTTCGCGCCGGGCGTCGCGCTTCGCTTCCTGCGCGACGCCGCGCGCCTGCAGGATTTCAAACGAGCCGACGGTGCGTTTCTTGTTTTGCCAGTTCGGGCGGGCTTCGTCGATGCGGACTTCGGCCGCGGCCAGCACGCTGCGCTGTTGTGCGATCGCGGCGTCGAGCGTGTCGATGAACGCCTGGAAATTGCGCCAGTTGCCAGCCGGCATCCCGTGCTGCGCGGATTGCGAGAAGCGCGCGTGGTATTCGTCGCGGTAGCGCAGCAGCGCGTCGAGCTGCTCGGCGGCCGCGGTGCGGTCGCGCTGCGCGGTGCCGAGCTGCTTCGTGGCGGAATCGAGATCTTCCTGCGCGCGGTCGAGCAGCAACTGAAGGGGAAAGCCGTGTGCCATCTGGATCAGCCTCCGTAAGCGTCGAACAGTGCATCGAGCCCGGCGAGGCTCGACGCGAACGGCGCGCATTCGCGAAAGCCCTGCTGCAGGAACGCCTCGATGCGCGGATAGAGCGCGATCGCGCGGTCGAGCTGCGCGTCGCGGCCGGGCGCATACGCGCCCACCGCGATCAGGTCGCGATTGCGCTGGTAGCGCGACAGCATCTGCTTGAATTGCCGGACGTGGTCGAGGTGCGTTTCGTCGATCAGCGCGGTCATCGCGCGGCTGATCGACGCCTCGATGTCGATCGCCGGATAGTGGCCGGCCTCGGCGAGCGCGCGAGACAGCACGACGTGGCCGTCGAGGATCGCGCGCGCCGAATCGGCGATCGGGTCCTGCTGGTCGTCGCCTTCGGTCAGCACCGTATAGAACGCGGTGATCGAGCCGCCGCCTTCCGGCCCGTTGCCGGTACGCTCGACGAGCGCGGGCAGCTTCGCGAACACCGACGGCGGGTAGCCCTTCGTCGCGGGCGGCTCGCCGATCGCCAGCGCGATCTCGCGCTGTGCCATCGCGTAGCGTGTGAGCGAATCCATCAGCAGCAGCACGTGCTTGCCCTGGTCGCGGAAATACTCGGCGAGCGACGTCGCGTAGGCCGCGCCCTGCATCCGCAGCAGCGGCGACACGTCGGCCGGCGCCGCGACGACGACCGAGCGCGCGAGCCCGTCTTCGCCGAGGATCTGTTCGATGAATTCCTTCACTTCGCGGCCGCGTTCGCCGATCAGCCCGATCACGATCACTTCCGCGCTCGTGTAGCGCGCCATCGTGCCGAGCAGCACCGACTTGCCGACGCCGGAGCCCGCGAACAGACCCATCCGCTGCCCGCGACCGACGGTGAGCAGCGCGTTGATCGCGCGCACGCCGACGTCGAGCACGTGGTGGATCGGTTCGCGCTCGAGCGGGTTGATCGACGGCGCCGACAGCGGCGCGTCGACCTTCGACGCAAGTGGGCCGAGGCCGTCGAGCGGGCGGCCCGACGCGTCGACGACGCGCCCGAGCATTCCCCAGCCGACCGGCAGCCGCTTCGCGCCCGCGAGCGGATCGGCGACGGGGG
>NZ_JAAGPG010000901.1:0-238 GCF_017104665.1 Burkholderia sp. Se-20378
GAAAAAAAAAAAAACAAATCACATATTCTCAAGATTGAGAAAATAGTACGTATTCTTATTCTTCAATATCATAGGTAGTTATCGCTTATCGTTATTAATGAGCTGCTCCCAACCTGCAACCTCTAAAAATAACAAGTCTACAATCCATTCACTAAGTACACGCTCTTCTTCAGTATTCTACGTGCACACCGAAACACATACATACTCAATCTAAACAGCATCACGACCTCAACACTAA
>NZ_JAAGPG010000902.1:0-2173 GCF_017104665.1 Burkholderia sp. Se-20378
TCCGTGCCCGCCGCGTCGTTCAGGTCGGCGAGCACGACCGTGCCGCCTGCCTGCGCGAGCATCCGCGCCGTGCCGGCGCCGAGGCCCGATGCGCCGCCCGTGATCAGAAACACGTTGCCGCGAATTTCCATGACTGTCTCCGTTGTTGAGCGCGCCTGGCGCGACAGCGCTCAGGGCGGACCCATGCAAGGTGGTCGACCGCGGTTGGCGCTTCGGCGCGTGTGCGCTGCCACGCAAGGCGGTCGCCCGATCCGATGCCGCGTGATCGGTTGAAATGCCGGGGCCTGGTAGCAGGGGCCCCGGCATCCGACCGATTGTACGGGGCGCGCTCGCGCGACGGCGAGGCCAGAACGGTCGTGCGAATTCCATCCGGGCAAAAAAAAGCCGCCCGGAAAGGGCGGCTTGCGGGTGCGCGACGCGCTGCTTACTTCAGTGCGCCAAACGCGCGCTCGCGGATTTCCTCGACGCTGCCGAGACCCGAGATCTTGCGATACTGCGGAGCCTTCAGGCCGTTTTCCTCGCCGCGCTGCGCCCAGTCGCCGTAGTACGTGATCAGCGGCTTGGTCTGCGCTTCGTACACTTCGAGGCGTTTCTTGACGGTTTCTTCCTTGTCGTCGTCGCGCTGGATCAGCGGCTCGCCCGTCACGTCGTCGTGGCCTTCGACCTTCGGCGGGTTGAACTTGACGTGGTACGTGCGGCCCGATGCCGGGTGCGTGCGGCGGCCGCTCATGCGCTCGATGATTTCCGAGAACGGCACATCGATCTCGAGCACGTAGTCGATCGCGACGCCGGCTTCCTTCATGGCGTCAGCCTGCGCGATCGTGCGCGGGAAACCGTCGAACAGGTAGCCGTTCGCGCAGTCGGATTCCTTCAGGCGCTCCTTGACGAGGCCGATGATCAGCGCGTCCGGCACCAGCTTGCCGGCGTCCATGTAGCCCTTCGCCTCGACGCCGAGCGGCGTGCCGGCCTTCACGGCCGCGCGCAGCATGTCGCCCGTCGAGATTTGCGGGATGCCGAATTTTTCCTTGATGAAGTTTGCCTGGGTGCCCTTTCCCGCGCCGGGCGCGCCCAACAGGATCAAACGCATGGTGATATCTCCAGTATGTAGATTCGTGTGGCGAGACGCAAAAAGCGCCGGCGACGGCGTGCGCGGGGCTTGCCTGGCGCGTGGCGGACCGGTCTGATGCGGCGCGTCGGGTTGAGCGACGCGCGGCTGCCGGCAGGGCCGCGGGCGGGGTCAAGCGAGGACGCGCTGGTCGCGGACGGCTCGCACAATCGCCTGATTATGCCACGGGTTATTTTGATGACGGCTGAAAAAGGGCCTGCACGCGTGCGAGATCGGCCGGCGTGTCGATTCCGGCTTCGGGCGCGGACTCGGTGATCAGCACTGCGATGCGCTCGCCGTGCCAGAGCGCGCGCAGCTGTTCGAGCTGCTCGGCCTGTTCGATCGGCGCCTGCGCGAGCGTCGGATACGTGCGCAGGAAACGCGCGCGATACGCATAGAGGCCGATGTGCCGGTAGACCGGGAACGCGGGCGCAGGCATGGCCGCGACGTCGGGCCAGTGCGGCTGGTACGCGTCCCGGCTCCACGGAATCGGCGCACGCGAGAAGTACAGCGCGACGCTCTGCGCGTCGAGCGCGACCTTCACCACGTTCGGGTTGAACACGTCGGCCGCGTCGTGGATCGGGTGGGCGGCCGTCGCGATTGCGCAGGCCGGATGGGCGGCGAGGTGCGACGCTACGTCGCGTACGAGCACCGGGTCGATCAGCGGCTCGTCGCCCTGCACGTTGACGACGACGGTGTCGTCGCTCCACCCGAAGGCCGCCGCGACTTCCGCGAGCCGGTCGGTGCCGGACGGATGGTCGGCGCGCGTCAGCACCGCTTCGAAGCCGTGATCACGGGCCGCATCGAGCACGCTCTGCGCGTCGGACGCGACCAGCACCTGCTGCGCGCCCGCTTCGCGCGCGCGTTCGGCGACGCGTACGACCATCGGCTTGCCGCCGAGATCGGCGAGCGGCTTGTTCGGGAGTCGCGTCGACGCGAGCCGGGCGGGAATGACGGCGATGAAGGGTTGAGTCATCGGGGAGGGCGGTGAGAAGAGCGGAGCGGGCGGCGCGTCTGGTGCGGGCCGCCCGGCGGGGTTCGGCGCCCTCGCGGCGGACGGGCCGCGGC
>NZ_JAAGPG010000903.1:0-2090 GCF_017104665.1 Burkholderia sp. Se-20378
TGCGCAGCCTGCCGCGCCGGCGGAAGGCACCGATTACGTGCAGCGGCTCGAACAGTTGAAGGCGCTGTTCAACAAGGGCCTCGTGACCGAAGACGAATATTCGCGCGCGAAGGCCGAGATCCTCGCGAAGCTCACCCGGTAAGCGTCACGCATGTTCAGTACCTCGTGCCCCCAGTGCGGCGCGCCGGTCGAGTTTCGCTCGGCGGCGGCGGTGATGGCCGTCTGCGCGTTCTGCCGCAGCACGCTGCTCAAGCGTGGCACCGACGTCGAACGTATCGGCGAACTGGCCACGGTGCTCGACGACGCGTCGCCGATCCAGATCGGCACGGCCGGTCGCTACGACAAGCGTACGTTCACGGTGCTCGGGCGCATCCAGATGACCTACGACGCCGGCGCGTGGAGCGAGTGGTACGTCGTGTTCGACGACGGCACGTTCGGCTGGCTGTCGGATGCGTCGGGCCAGTATGCGATCACGGTGCGCGAGCCCGACGATGCGTCCGGCGGCGCGTGGCCCGCGTTCGGCACGCTGGAACCGGGCATGCGGATCGACCACGGCGGCCGCGCGTTTCTCGTATCGGACGTGCGCACCGCGCGCTGCACGGGCGGCGACGGCGAGTTGCCGTTCCGCGTCGATTCCGGCTGGGAGGCGCGCGTCGTCGACCTGCGCACCGGCAACGCATTTGCGACCTATGATTATTCCGACGCCGATTCGAATGGCGGGAGCCCGGCCGTCTATACGGGCGAAGCGCTCGAGTTCGATGCGCTCGCGTTCACCGGGCTGCGCGATACCGAAAACGATACGCGCGAGAAGCGCGGCGCGGAGATGGTGCCGTTCGCGTGCCCGAGCTGCGGCGCGCCGCTGTCGTACGCGCCGAACGTCGCCGACTACGTGGTGTGCGGCAGTTGCCATGCGGGCGTGCAGTGCACGGCCGAGCAGCAGACCGTGTTCGCGGCGCAGCGCAAGCTCGAAGCGGTGAAGGGGGCGCTGGAGCTCGGCGCGGTCGGCACGTTCGACGGTGTGAAGTACACGGTGATCGGGATGATGCGTTGCCGCGTGCCGGACGACGAGGAGACGTGGGACGAATACCTGCTGCTGAACCCGAAACGCGGGTTCCTGTGGCTCGTGCAGAGCGAAGGGCGCTGGGAGCGCGTGCAGGTGCTCGACCAATGGCCGACGATCGGCAGCGATGCCAACGTGACCGACGGCGACAAGACTTACCGCCTGCGCGAGGAATACGACTCGGAGGTCGTCTACGTGGTCGGTGCGTTCAACTGGCGCGTGCAGGTCGGCGATCGCACGTCGATCATCGACTACGGCTGGCAGAAGGACAAGCTGACGCGCGAGCGCAGCGACGCGGAGATCGTCTGGTCGCGCGCGCGGCCGCTGTCGGGCAGCACGCTTGCCGAACGCTTCGGCACGCCGGCGCTCGCGACGGCCGCGGCTGCGGCGGCAACGGGCGCCACCGCGTCGACGGGCCTGTTCGGCCGGAAGGGCCCACACAGTTTCGCGCCGCTGCCGCTCGTGTTCAGCGCGTTGCTCGTGATCCTGAACATGGGCTCGCTGTTCTCGTTCAGCGGCCGTTCCGTCTACGTGCTGGTCGGCCTGCTGGTGCTGTGGCTGCCTGAGTGGCTGTGGAAGAGTTTTGCATCGGACGGGGGCAATGCGTGATCCGGTACATCCTCTACGGCATCTACGGCCTGATCGTCGTCACGCTGTTCAGCTGCGCATCGATCGGCGGCAGCGGTTCGGGCGGCAGTGGCTGGGGCAGCTCGTCGGCCCGCAGCGGCTACTCGTCGTACGGGTCGCACAAATGACCGCGCGCGACGAGATCGCATCACCGCGCGCGACGTTCGGCTCACACGTGCTAGCGGACCTGGCAGGCATCGACGCGGCGTTGCTGCGCGATGCCGCCCGGCTCGAGTCGATCCTCACCGAAGCGGCGCAGCAGGCGGGCGCACGCGTGATCGGCGCGCATTTCCATCATTTCGGCGGCGAGCATGGCGTGACGGGCGTCGTGCTGCTCGCCGAATCGCACATCACGATCCACACGTGGCCCGAGCATCGCTTCGCGGCTGTCGACGCGTTCATG
>NZ_JAAGPG010000090.1:0-22508 GCF_017104665.1 Burkholderia sp. Se-20378
TTTCCGCTGGCGTGCGACGCGCTCGGCCAGCGGAACCGGCGGCTGGGCGGGCGGCGCCTGCATCGCGACCGTGTCCGGTGTTGCGCCCTTGGCTTTGCGCTTGCGCTGTTGCAGCGTGTTGTCGAGGCAGAACCCGATCGCGGCGCCGAGCACTGCGCCGGTGATGGCGGAGAAATCCCCGATCAATGCGGCAATCCCGCCCACGATGAAGCCGATTGCGGTAAAAGCCCAGTTCATCTCGCCTTGCTCCCTCTCTCGTATCGTTATCGGCCTGCGATCGGATGTTTGCCGATCGAGGCGGTATCGGCATGGCCGGCAGGCGAACCGGCATGCGCTGCTGACCACGGTGGCCGCCATGGCGGCCTGCGTCGCAATCAGCCTGTTGGCGGGGAATGTATCACAGCGGCTGTTGCGGATTTTCCGGGTTGGCGCGGTATCGCGGCGTGCACCGTCCGGTGTCGCCGCGCGGCTTTTTGCACGGTCATGCTTTTTACTGGTGGATGCGCTGCGCTTTCGTCTGAGCAGAGCGACGCGTGATCGGACGTGAAATTGTCGTAAAGCGACGCGTGCCCGATGCGAATTGGCGCAAAGCGCGGCGCGAAATGCGCTGCGCTGCTGCGCACAAGTCCGGCGCGCGATGCCCGCCGTTGTTGGCCGTGCGCGTATTGCGCCGCCGCAATCGGGTGCCGCCGCGTGCCGCGGCCCGCCCGGCGGGGCTGGAGGCCGTGTCGTATTTGCGCAAGCGTTTGTCGTAATTCGTCGGCAGGTCGGGGTTTTTTCTGGCAACTATGTAGGCACGCTATGACAAGCGCGAGTCCCCGCTACACGAGGAGAAGGTTTCGATGGATGCCCCCAAGGTCGTGGTCGAAGGTCTGTGCAAGGTGTTTGGAAGCAACCCGCAGCAGGCGCTCGACATGCTCGCCGCCGGCGCGACGAAAGACGATGTGCTCAAGCGCACCGGTCAGGTCGTCGGCGTGCACAACGTCTCCTTCGATGTGCAGGAAGGCGAAATTTTCGTGCTGATGGGCCTGTCCGGCTCCGGCAAGTCGACGCTGATCCGCCTCGTGAACCGGCTGGTCGATCCAAGCGCCGGCAAGGTGATGATCGACGGGCTCGACGTCGCGTCGGCGCGCCGCTCGGCGCTGACCGCGCTGCGCCGCAAGGACATGAGCATGGTGTTCCAGTCGTTCGCGCTGATGCCGCATCGCTCCGTGGTGTCGAATGCCGCATTCGGCCTCGAAGTCGCGGGCGTCAGCAAGAAGGAACGCGAGCGCCGCGCGATGGAAGTGCTCGAGCAGGTCGGCCTCGCACCGTTCTCGCAGAAGCTGCCGTCCGAGCTGTCGGGCGGGATGCAGCAGCGCGTCGGCCTCGCCCGCGCGCTGGCCGTGAACCCGTCGCTGATGATCATGGACGAGGCGTTCTCCGCACTCGATCCGCTCAAGCGCCGCGAAATGCAGGATGTGCTGCTGCAACTGCAGAAGGAGCAGCGCCGCACGATCATGTTCGTGTCGCACGATCTGGAAGAGGCGCTGCGCATCGGCAACCGCATCGCGATCATGGAAGGCGGCCGGCTCGTGCAGGTCGGTACGCCGCAGGACATCATCGCGAACCCGGCCGACGATTACGTGCGCGCGTTCTTCGACGGCATCGACACCAGCCGCTACCTGACGGCTGGCGACCTGATGCAGACGGGCGCCGTGCCGATCGTATCGAAGTGCGATGCCGCGAACGTCGCGGCGACGCTGAACGGCAGTGCCGACTATGCATTCGTGCTCGATGCGCAACGCAAGATCCGCGGCTTCGTCACGCGCGATGCGATCGGTCAGGCGACGCCGTCCGTGAGCCCGATCGAATCCATCCGCCGCGATGCGTCGCTCGAACATGTCGTCGCGCGTGTGGTCGCGAGCCCGAATGCACTGCCGGTCGTCGACGACGACGGCTGCTACTGCGGCTCGGTCGATCGTGCGCTCATCCTGAAGGCCATCACGCGTTCGCGAGGTTCCCATGTCTGAAATGATTCCGCTCGGTACCTGGGTCGACCAGTCCGTTCACTACCTGCTCGACCACGACGCCAAGACGTTCGACACGATCGGCCAGGCGATCGAGGGGCTCGCGGCATTCGTCGAGCACGGCCTGCAGGCGATCCCGATGTGGATGATGATGGCCATCTTCATCGGCGTCGGGCTGTGGCGGGTGGGCTGGCGTTTCGCGCTGTTCACCACCGCGTCGCTGCTGCTGATCTTCGCGACGGGCTTCTGGGACCAGACGGTCATCACGCTCGGCCTCACGCTGTCGTCGACGATCATCAGCCTCGTGCTCGGCATCCCGCTCGGCATCTGGGCCGCGAAGAGCAAGTGGGTCGCCGCGATCGTGCGCCCGATCCTCGACCTGATGCAGACGATGCCCGCGTTCGTCTACCTGATTCCGGCTGCGATGCTGTTCGGTCTCGGCCGCGTGCCGGGGATCCTGTCGACGGTGATCTTCGCGATGCCGCCTGCGGTGCGCCTGACGAGCCTCGGTATCCGCCACGTGAATCGCGAGATCGTCGAAGCCGGCCAGGCCTTCGGCTGCACGCCGTGGCAGCTGCTGTACAAGGTGCAGTTCCCGAATGCGCTGCCGTCGATCATGCAGGGCGTGAACCAGACGATCATGATGGCGCTGTCGATGGTGATCATCGCGTCGATGGTCGGCGCGGGCGGCCTCGGCAACGACGTGCTCGCCAGTATCCAGCGCCTCGACATCGGCCTCGGTTTCGAAAGCGGCTTGTCGGTCGTGCTGCTCGCGATCATTCTCGACCGCATCACCGAAAGCTTCGGCCGTGCGCCGGGCACCGTGAAGGCGCCGCTGTTCTCGGGCCTCAAGCAGCTGTTTCGCATGAAGGCCGCACCCGCACAGGCCTGACCTCCGGCGGCCGGAACCCCCGGCCGCTCACCCAGAATGAATAACGGCTTCCGCGGCTAGCGCCGCGGGGCTGGCCCCCTGCAACCTCCTCGCCAGGAGACCGATGTGACGTCCGCCGTCGCTGTCGCGCCCGCCGCCTGCGTTTCACCGGTTTCGTCCCTCGCCCATTTCGGCTTCCTGACGCTGCCGAACTTCTCCATGATCGCGTTCTCGAGCGCGGTCGAAGTGCTTCGGATGGCGAACTACGTCGGTCGCGCCGACCACTACCAGTGGTCGATCTACTCGCTCGACGGCAGTCCGGTGCACGCCAGCAACGGCATCGCGGTACGGCCTACGCAGGCGCTCGACTACACGAACCTGCCCGACGTGATGATCGTATGCGGCGGCATCCGCATCCGCGACGTGGTCGACGAGGGCGCACGCGATACGCTTGCGTCGCTCGCCGAACGTGGTCTGCCGCTCGGCGGCATCTGCACGGGCGCGTATGCGCTGATGTCGAGCGGGCTGCTCGACGGCTATCGCTGCACCGTGCACTGGGAGAACCTGTCCGCGCTGCATTCCGAATTTCCGCAGGTCGGTTTCGCCGACGAGCTGTTCGTCGTCGACCGCGACCGGCTGACCTGCACCGGCGGCACCGCGCCGCTCGACCTGATGCTGAACCTCGTCGGGATGCGGTTCGGCCAGCAGCTGGCCGCGCAGGTGTCCGAGCAGTTCATCCTCGAGCGCATCCGCAGCTCGACCGATACGCAGCCGATTCCGGTCGATGCACGCGTCGGCTTCTCGCGCGCGGAGCTGATCGAGGTCGTGCGGCTGATGGAGGCGAACATCGAGGAGCCGCTGTCGCGCGAGGAGCTCGCGCGGCTCGTGCGGTTGTCGCAGCGGCATCTGCAGCGCATGTTCAAGGTGTACCTGAACGTGTCGCCGACCCACTATTACCTGACGCTGCGCCTGAAGCGCGCGCGTGACCTGCTGCGCACGACCGACGCATCGATCGCGCGCGTGACGACGGTCTGCGGTTTTCATTCGCCCTGCCATTTCAGCAAGGCCTACCGTGCGCAGTTCGGCCACGCGCCGAGCTACGAGCGCCGGTTGCCGGGGCGCTGACCGAACCTATGGTCCGCGACGCCGCCGGGATCGCGGCGCGCGGCTTCAATAAACGATCCCGCATTCAAGCAAACGACATCACTTTGAGGAGAAGCAAGATGAAGCGCCTATTGATCGCAGCGGTGTGCGGGATCGGGATAACCGCGCCGATGTCGGCCGTGTATGCGGCCGATCCGCCCGTGTGCAAGAACGTGCGCTTCGCGGACGTCGGCTGGTCCGACATCGCGGCGACCACGGGCCTCGCGTCGACGATGCTGCAGGGGCTCGGCTACAGCCCGACGAAGACGATCGCGTCGGTGCCGATCACGTTCGCCGGCATCAAGAGCAAGCAGATCGACGTGTTCCTCGGCTACTGGTCGCCGACGATGGACCCGATCATCCAGCCGTTCACGAAGGCCGGCCAGATCAAGGTGCTGTCGACGCCGAACCTGACCGGTGCGAAATACACGCTCGCGGTGCCCGACTACGTGTACCAGGGCGGCCTGAAGTCGTTCGCGGATATTCAAAAGTACGCGGACAAGCTGAACGGCAAGATCTACGGGATCGAACCGGGCAACGACGGCAACCTGCTGATCAAGAAGATGATCGACGGCAACCAGTTCGGCCTCGGCAAGTTCAAGATGGTCGAGTCGAGCGAGGCCGGGATGCTGGTCGAGGTCAATCGCGCGATCCGCGACAAGCAGTGGATCGTGTTCCTCGGCTGGGAACCGCATCCGATGAACGTGCAGATGAAGATCGACTACCTGACCGGCGGCGACGACGTGTTCGGCCCGAACTACGGCGAAGCGAAGGTGCTGACGGCGACGCCGCCCGACTACTCGCAGCGCTGCCCGAACGTCGCGAAGTTCGTGTCGAACCTGCAGTTCACGACGTCGATCGAGAACCACGTGATGATGCCGATCATGAACAAGGAAGATCCGAACAAGGCGGCGGCCGAGTGGCTGAAGGCGAACCCGCAGGCGCTCGACAAGTGGCTCGCGGGCGTGACGACGCTCGACGGCAAGCCGGGCCTGCCGGCGGTGAAGGCTTATCTCGGCGTGCATTGAACGACGTGATGGAGCGATCGTCGGGTCTGCACGCGACTTGACGGACTGGCGCCCCCTCCGTCTCGGGACGATCCCGGGATGCAGGGGGCGTCGGCGTGTTTGTCCGGCCTGTTCGGACGGAACGGTTCGAGTCAGGCAACGGCATGCATGAGCCACGCCTGGATGCTTCGAACCACATCGCTCCAGTCACCTTCCCGGGTTTGCCGCAAAGCGGTCGCCTGCCCGATCCACGGGCTCGTGCTTCCGTCGACCCCCCAACGCCAATCGCCACAGGTGTGGGTCGGTACACAGGTCCGCATGCCCATCATAGTCGCCAGATTGGCTACGCCTGAATCGACCGCGACCACGGCGTCCAGTTGAGCCATGCATGCCGCCGTGTCGCCAAAATCCCGGATCACAGGCTGGTAGTGACTGACATTGCCGGCCGGCGTGCCTGCGAGCGCCGCGGCAGCGGGATGATGCAGATTCACGAAATGCACGCATTCCGCCATGGCAGGGTGCTCCACGATCTCGTTGATCGCATCGAGCGGCAGGCTGCGGCGGCTGGCCCAGCATCTGACGATGGCGCCTTTTTCGGGCCAGTGTCGTTGAACGCAATCCCAAAACAGTCCGATCAGCTGCTTCCCCGGATGCTTGTCGCGTAGTTGCGCGGCCCATTCGGCAGCGATCCGCTGCTTCTGCGGCGGCACCTGGATATAGGGCGTGAACCATGGGTCCGACACGCGCGTTTGCCGGGCTTTCAGCATGGGCAAATGGAGCAGTGTTGCATGCAGGTCCGGCGCGAACCCTTCTGCCAATGATTGCAGTTCGCGGGGCAATGGGGCATGAAACTGCGGCGGATTGGGTGCGGCGACGACCTCGCAATGCGGCAGCGACGCCTGCATCAGCGCATGGTTCTGCGGATGGCAGGTGAGCATGACGTGCGCGCCTGCCGCCAGCCAATCGGGCACGCAGGCTGCCAGGAGAAAGTTGTCGCCGAATCCGTGTTCATGCGTGATCAGGACACGCTTGCCGCGTACATCCGATTCACCGTCCCAGGTCGGGATGTCGATCGGGCGGTAGTTGGCGGACAGGCGGGGAACGTCATTGCGCATTCGCCAATAGGCGAAGCCGCGCGGGTCGCCGGCCTTGAGCATCGCCTCGCCCATCGCGAATCCGATCGATGCGGTCATCTCGGCATGGCCGGATTCGGCCATTCGAAAGGCTTCGTCGAGCAACCGGATGGCCTGCGCGAGATCGCCGGCCATCATCAGGCTCATGCCCAGTCGCAAGCGGTAGAGTTCGGGGCGCTTGTGCCGCGACGGATCGCGTTTCCATGTATCGGCGGCTTCGACATACCGGCCCAGCAGGTAGAGCGCATCGGCACGTCGTGCCATGAAAACGGCGTCGTGCGGATCGAGCGCCAGCGCGCGGTCGGCCCAGGGAAGCATGTCTTCCTCGCGCCTGAGCGCAGTCAGCAATTCGCAGATGCGATGCAGAAGCGCGGGATCATGCGAAGCGCCTGCGTATTGCGTCTGCGCGACATGCAGTTGCTGTTCGAGGTCGACCATGACGATTCGGCTCTGGTGTGCGCGGCCACCGTGCGGGACAGGCGTAACGTGAACCTGCGCGGGCAGGATGCCGAGGGTGGAAATCGCGAGGCCGGCACCTTGTCGGTGCTTCGATGCCGGCCGTGCCGTCGACGGCGCGCGCTATACGTGGAATGCGCCGTCGAAGATGACGGTGTCGTCGAACCGAATCGTTCCGGACGAAAACACCAGGTCCAGATGATGGCTGCCACGTTCACCGCCGCCGAGGCCGAGGTGCAGCCCGGGATGGCGCTCTTCGAAACTCGCATTGCGTCCGTGCAGCCGGACGTTCAGGTTCGTACCAATCCCGAACTCTTCGACAATCCGGTTTCCTGCACATTTATCCAGATATAACTTGATGTCGTCCTCGAGCTGTCGGTTGGCCGATTCGACGCTGACTACCCGGCCCCGTTCGATCCCGATGTGCAATATCGGGTCGATGACACCGTACTTGATGGCAAAGGGCACCGTGCTCAAGAAGGTGCCGCCGAATACGACGTTGCCGGTCAGGTCGGGCACCCGGGTCGCCACTTCGCCTGGCATCAGGTCATAGTGGTTGCGGCCATCCAGGCTTTTCCAGGTCTGATCGAGCGTTCCGTGCAGCGAGCCGCCCAAGCCATCGTGAAATTGCACGCGTCGAGCGCGTTGCGCTGCCGCAATGATGCGTTCGTTGCGCGCGGCAATGTCGTCGATGCTCTCGGAAAAGGCCTCTTTGAAGAATTCACCGTACTCGCGGAGTAATACCGATTTCTTCCAGTGCTCGGCCATTTTCGGCTTGAGGGGCGGGATGAATGACGGCCCATGCGGATTGATGTCGGAACGTATCGACGAGTCGTACATGAAGATGAACATGTCACATCGGTCGATTTCCCGGATGACCTGCTCGTGATTTTCCGTGTCGAGCTCGACGTAGGTGAATGAATATTCCAGTTTTTCCGGGCAATGCCGAATGATTGATTGCGCGGTATCTTTCTGGCTTTTGTCCGAGCCGACCAGGATATTGGCGCCGGGCGCGTTTCTCTGCATCATGGCTGGATGTCCGCGGACGCACGAAAAGAAATTTTCGACACTTTTTTCCATCACACTCTCCGGGATATCCAGGTTCTGGATCAAAAAATGGCGGATCATTGCGATCCGCCATCATCCGAGGCTGACCGCTTATGCCCACAGAGCGGTTGCGAATGGAATGACTGCGCTGTCTTTCATCATCTCGACCCAATCTTCATGCTGGTCTTCCTGCATCCATTCGATCAGCGGGAGATCCTGCTTTTCCTGATTTTCGTTCATGATGATTTCCTTGTTGAGGAATTGAACTGCGAACATCGCAAATCGCTCTCGAAACTTCGAGAGCGGATTTAGCGATTGAGTCGGCGCGTGCGGTTGCGCTGATTATATGGGGTGGGTGCGGGTGATTATCTTGTGTTAATCGTCAACCTACATTAGCAGTTGAATTTGCGAGGCTGCAATGTAACGTAAACCCTATGGTTGATTTTAACTTTGTGAAGGTAATGGGTTATGAAAGTTTGGCGTAGAAATAATAAATTTTTAATTGGTTTTGAAATCGAAATAAACGCATCGATTGATGTCATTCCCGGCTATCCGATTTCACCGGGTGATGCGCCCGGCTCATTGCTCCTTCGTCGCTGCCGGCACGTCGAACACGCGATCGAACGCCCACTGGAATACGAACGCGTAGCAGAAGAAGAACGCGAACAGCCCGATGTCGACGACGAACGCGTCGAGCCACGAGATGTCGAGCCACCACGCCACGACGGGCACCAGGATGAAGATCAGCCCGCCTTCGAAGCCGGTCGCGTGCAGGATCCGCCGCCCGAGCGTGCGTGTCGGCTGGCGGCGCGATGCTTCCCAGCGCTCGAACAGCGCGTTGAAGATCATGTTCCACAGCAGCGCGATCGCCGACATCGTCGCCGACAGCGCGCCCGAATAGACGAGGTCCTGCTGGAAGATCGCCGCGATCGCGGGCGAGATGCAGGAAATCGCGATCGCTTCGTAGAGCACCGCCTGCGTGATCCTGCGCGGTAGGCCTTGCACGTTGTTTCTCCGGTTCGACGCCATGCGCCGCGGCACCGTGCCGCGACGTCCCGCAAGGCTATCCGCGTTGCATGCCCGCTTCAATTCACCTAATCTCACCCCGATTCAATTGAATTCAACCCGGCCCGATCCGGCCCGCGAGGCCCCGTGTTCTCGAAAATTCCCCTGACTGCATTGCGTGTATTCGAGTCGTCGGCACGGCTTGGCGCGTTCAAGGCTGCCGCGGACGAACTGTCCGTGACGCCGGCCGCCGTGTCGCACCAGATCAAGTCGCTCGAAAGCCGGCTCGGTGTGCTGCTGTTCGAGCGTGGTGCGAGCGGCGTGCGGCTCACGGAAGAAGGCGAACGCCTGTTTCGCGCGAGTCACGATGCACTGCTCGCATTGAGCCGCGGGCTCGACGCGGTGCGGCCCGAAACGACCAGCGAGCGCACGCTCGTGCTGACCACCACGCCCGCGTTTGCCGCGATGTGGCTGATTCCGCGTCTCGGCCGGTTTCGCCGCATCGATCCGCAACTGCACATCAAGGTCGAAACCGGCAATACGCTCGCGGATCTTGAACGCGATGCGCGGATCGATCTCGCGATTCGCGCGACGTCGCGCACGTTTCCGGCGCTGCACGAGATTGCGCTGATCGACGAGTATTTCGGCGCGTATGCGGCCGCCGGGTTCGATGCGCATCGCACGGATGCGCCGCTCGACCTGATCGAGACCGTGTGGGATACGCCGCTGCCGGTGTCGGTCGACTGGGCGTCGTGGTGTCGCGCGGCCGGCCGCGAAGCGTGGCTCGAGCGCGCGGTGTTTCGTCATTACGACGACGAGCATTACGCGCTGCAGGCGGTGCTGCACGGGCAGGGCATCGCGCTGCTCAGCTCGGTGCTGGCGGCCGAGCATGTCGCGCACGGGGCGTTGACGCCGATCGAGCCGTCGGTGCGGATCGAGGGCGCGCGTTTCGTCGCGCTGTGCCGGCCCGGGCGGGAGCGCGAGCCGCAGGTCAGGTCGTTTCTCGACTGGATCGAGGCGGAGATTGCGCAGACGCGGGTGGCGGTGGCGCGGATGGGGGGAAGGGGCTAAGCGGGAACGCATGGCTGCACCACTCGTCAAGTGCGGGTGGATGCTGCCCCAGTCATTTCTCGATTCGTATCGGCTTCGCGAGCTTCGCGTCGCAATGCCAGCTTCGGTCGCGTATCGCCGCGACCTGCGCGACGACCGGGCTGCGCCATGCGTCGGGTAGCTTGCAGGTGCGGCGGACGGCGCGTTTCGCGGGCGTTTCGTCGCCAGGGATCGGCGCGTCGCTGTCGTGCACCTCTCCCGTCAATGCATTGACGCTCGTATGGGATTCGGTGCCGCTGCCGCCGTCGGCCCAGTTGAATTCCCAGCCATCTTCGTCCCATCCCGCGACGATCCATTGGCCGTTGCGTGTCGTTACATGCCATGTTTCGCCCCAGCGCATCGGGCCGCCACCGCCGTTGTTTCGCACGATCAGTGAACCGTGGCTGAGGTCGAGCGGTTGGTAGGGGTCACCCAGTGTGCCGCCGTCGTCCGGCCCCATCGCGATCGCGTCGTTCGTGAGCACGCGCTTGCCGTCGACGAAGATGCGCAGGCGCCGCGGGCCGTCGGGCCGCCCGCGCAGCACGTCGATGCAGGCGGTGACCGGTTGGGGCGAGCCGAACGCGCCGCGGATGCTGTCATCGAGTGTGTAGCCGGTGTCGACTTTGCCGCATGGATCGTCGGTCGTGTTGGTCAGCGCCGCGCCATGTGCGGTGGAGGTGGCCAGGACGGCGAATGCAAGCAGCGCACGCAGGCTGCGCGGTGCAGCGTCGAAACGCTCGGGAAACGACCGGGGAAATCGCATGGCGACAGGGGATGAGAGGCCGGGCGGGCAGTGTAAGCGATTCGGCGGCTGGATCGGGCGGCAGGTGGCGGCGCCGTTTCTCGGAGAGCGGGCCACCGCATGTCGAATCGGCTTCTAGGCCGGAGCGGGCCGTCAACCGAACCGCACGCAATAAACCGGCGGCAAATGCGCAGACACCAACTGCCAGTTTTCCCCGCCATCGTCGGACGTCCATAACCCGCCGGTCGTCGACGCCATCGCGAGGCGCGTGCCGGTGTCATCGATCGCCAGCCCGTGCCGATACACGAGATCGTACGCCGGCGCACTCGGCAACCCGTTCGTGAATTGCTCGAAACTGCGCCCGCCGTCGCGCGTGCGCGTGACGACGAATCGTCCGTTCACCGGAATCCGGCACGCGTCCTTCACGGCCGGCACGAACCACGCGGTGTCCGGTTCGTGCGGGTGCACGGCCACCGCGAAGCCGAAGCTCGAAGGTTGCGCCTCGATCCGCCGCCAGTGTTCGGCGCCGTCGGTCGAGCGGAAGATCGCGCAGTGATGCTGCGTCCACAGCACGTCCGGGTTGGCCGCGCACTGCACGACGCGGTGCGGGTCCTGCATGTTTGGTTCGCCGCGCCGCTCGGGCGGCATGTAGTCGGCCTCCATGCCGTCGGCAGTCACACGCCACGTTGCGCCGCCGTCGGCGGTCTGCCAGACGCCGCCGCACGAGATGCCGACCGTCACGTGCCGGCTGTCACGCGGATCGACCATCACCGAATGGATGCCCGGCGCATCGTATCCGCCGCCGCCCCATTCGGCGCGCTCCGGGCGATCCCACAATGCCCGGTTGAGCACCCACGAACTGCCGCCGTCGTCGGAGCGGAACAGCCCGCCGGGAATCGTGCCGGCCCACAGCACGCCTGGCTCGTCGGCGCCGCCTGCTTCGAGCGACCAGATCTGCTGGAGCGTCCACGGCGGCTGCGGCGGGCCGGGGGGCGCGTCGTCGGCGTCGGCGGTGCCGGCATTCACGCCGGCGCTGGCGGGTGGGGCGTCGGCGGGTTGCGGCGGATAGACGGGCACCGCGCATTCTTCCCAGTCGGCGGCACCGGCGCGCTGGCGGTGCAGCTTGACGCCGAAATGGCCGAGGTTCAGTGCGGCATACAGCGTGCCGTCGCGCGGGTCGGCGAGCGCCATGCTGACCGGCTCGCCGGCGAAGTGCGGCTCACAGAGCGTCCAGCCGCCGTGGCGGTCAGTCTGCAGGACGAACAGGCCCTTGCGGGTGGCGACGAGCAGTCGATCGTTCATGTGCGATGTCTCCTGTTGGCCCGACCTGACGCTTGGGTGCGCGGTCGGTGCTTGTGCATACGTCCCCTTATCCGCCCGTCAGCGCCTGCACGACATAGACCCGGCTGGCGTCGCCGAGCACGTCGGACAGATGTTGCCGGTCGCGTATCGGATGGCCGTCGATGAATACCGACAGGTGTTTGCGCAGCGCACCCTGGTCGTCGAGGATGTAGCCGCGCAGCCGCGGCTGCTCGCTGAAAACGGTGTCGAATGCTTCGCCGACCGAGTGGGCGTCGATGTCGCGCTCGGGCGTTTCGATATGCCGCTGGATCGAGGCGGCGAAGAAGAGGTGCGCCATGGCGGTGGCTGGCAGGAGCCGCGCGGAGGGGACGGTCTGTAGTTTAGGCGATTCGTCAGGGGCGGAACGCCGGCATCGCGTAGTCGCGGTGCGCCGGCGGGTCCGATCCGGCCCGGTCGACACGTTCTGGCGAATCGGCAACAATCCTGCCCGAACCGTCATCGCATGCCGGATTCGGCGCGCCGCGCCGATCGACGGTCGCACGCTCTCCACTTGCCGATGAAGGAAATACTTGCCATGCCGCGATCCGCGCTGTCGATCGTCAAACCCGCCGTCGACGATATCGTCGCGGGCCGGAAGCAGGTCGAAATCCGGTCGTGGGCGCCGCCGGCCATCCCGTTGCGTGATCTCGTGCTGGTGCAGAACACGATCTTCCTGCGACAGGACGGGCAGGAGGACCCTGACGGCATCGCGCTCGCGTGGGTTGACGTCGTGGGCGTACACGACTGGACGCCTGATGAAGCCCGCGCGCAAGGCAAGCAATGGTGCGCCGGATACGTGTGCTGGGAGCTGACGAATGTGCGGGCGATCGACCCGCCTTTCCGGTGTGTCGCCAGGCGCGGCATCTATGCGTTGGACGACGAATCCGGCAAGGTGTCCTGATGATTGCGTCCGCATCCTGAGTGCGTTGTGCGCCTTCCCGACACAAGGGCGGGCATTCGCGAAACGATGGGTCACCCGGCGCATGCCGGCCACGCGCGCTAAACCGGAATCGATCGCCCGCGCATCCGGATCCCGAGCCGCACGACGCCGATCACCGCATTCGACAGCCACGTGAGCAGGCGCGGCATCCCGCGCCGGCGGATATCGAGCAGCAGCACGATTCGCACGGCGTTGCTGTCGTTCCACACCTCGTGCATGAACGTGTCGTCCCACAGCAGGAAACGCCCTTCCTCGAGCCGGTATTCGCGGCCGTCGACCTTCAGTACGGCGGCCGGCGTGCCATCCGCGCGCTTCGGCATCGACAGCACGAGATAGCCGCGCAGGATGCCGCGAAACGGACCGCGATGCGGTGGAATGTGCTTGCCGGGCGCGAGGAACGACAGCGATGCGGACAGCACGTCCGGCGATGCCGCGACGATCGATGCAACGGTCGGGCAGCGTGACAGGTTGCGCGGAAACGGCTGGCCGTACGCCTGCATGATGAACATCCGCCAGTCGCGTGCGTCGTTGGCCGAGATGTCGTACTGCTCGCGCATGATCTCGTGAAAACGCGGGATGCGCGACATGTCGCGCGCCACAGCGAATGCCTCGGCCTGGATGTCGGTCCACGCACGGACGAAACGCTCGGCGTCGGGAAACACGGCTGTATCGAGCACCGCGCCGCCGTCGATATGGCGGTCGTACAGCGTGCGCAGCAGGCCGGCTGCATAGTCGTAAGCGACGGACATGATCGATCGAAGGGCGATCCGTAAGGGGTGACATCAGTCTGCCCGAAGCGCGGCGGGCGCTGCGTTACGTCAGGTTACGCCGGCTGACGAAAGAATGACAGTTTCATGAACGTCCGCGCCAGGCGCTCCCGGCGCCGGAGAAGCCGCGTGATTCGCGCTGTGCGACGCGCGGGAATAAACGCACGCGCTCCGTCGTCATACGGGTGTAGCACGTCGTCTCGATGACTTCTCAAGGAGTGGAACATGAACACGCATTGGCTGGTGGCCGCCGCGGTGGCGGCGATTTCTCTCGCGGGTATCGCGACGCAAGCGTCGGCCCAGGAACTGACGCGCGCGCAGGTCAGGCAGGAACTGATCGACGCCGAAAACAACGGGCTGCGCTTCGTGACCGATACGTCGTATCCGGACGTGAGCCCGCTGTTCCAGCGGCAGGCCGAACAGATGCCGGAGCATCAGGCCAGCACGGCGGTCGGCAGCGATCCGGCCGCGTCATCCGAAGCGGGCAGGCCGGCGACGATGTCGCCGCGCCAGGGGCCTGCCGCATGCGTTGGCCCCGCGAGCTTCTGCGCGATCTATTTCGGAAGCTGACGCAGCCGCCTGCATTCGCAGGTCAGGCATCCAGGGCATTCAACAAGGTTGATCGTTACGGAACATTGAAGGAGTTCATGATGAAAACATATATCGCAGTACTGATGATGATCGGTGCGATCGTCGGTCAGTCGGCCTTTGCGCAATCGGCTGCGCCGCTGACGCGCGCACAGGTTCGCGACGAATTGGTCCGCCTGGAAGCAGCCGGGTACGACCCGGCAAAGGGAGACGAAGGCGAGTATCCGGCGGACATCCAGGCGGCGGAAGCGAAGCTTGCCGAGCAGGACCGGGCCCGGATGGCGGCCGCCGCCGCGCACGCACCGGCCTCCGGTATGCCGGCGCAGACCAGCAACTAGGTGTCGATATGGTCCTGTGCGACTTCAGGCCGTCGTGTTCGCGGCACGGCAGTCCGGCAGCCCTTCGTGCCGCTCGACGCGGCAGAAGGGCGCCGGCTGCGATGCCCGTCATCGCGCGTCGCTTCGCGCGGCGGCGCGATCATCTCGCCAGCCGCGCGCGATGGGTCGGCAGGCTGATCGCGCGCTGAACCGGAACGACGGCGGTATCGGCCTTGGCGGAAAGCGGATGCCTGCGTGCGATCGCGTGCCCTGCCGCCCGCGTGGCGATCACCAGGGCATCATGCGCTGCACGATCTGATCGCGCAGCACGAAGCGGTGCGCCAGCGCGGCGGCCACGTGCAGGCCAATGCCGACGAACAGTGCCCAGGCGAGGATGCCGTGCACATCGCCCATCGCATGGCCGAATCCGGAGCCGGCCGCCGACAGCGCGGGCAACGGCACGATCCCGAACAGCGTTACGCTCCATGCGCGCGACGACGCGTTGATCCAGCCGAGCAGGGGGACTGCGATCAGCAGCACGTAGAGCGCCAAATGCGTCGCACCCGACAGCGCGCGCATCGCGGGCGGCAGGTCACTCGCGGGCGGACGATGCGTTGCGCGCCACAGCACGCGGCACGCCATCGCCGCGAGCAGCGCGGTGCCCACGAGGAGGTGCGCGGCGATCAGGCCGATGGGCTGCGTATCGCGATGCACGTCGGGCATCGTCCAGCCGATCGCATATTGCGCGACGATCAGCGCGACGATCAGCGCGACGATCAGCCAGTGCAGCCAGCGCGCAACGGTGTCATATCGGGCGGGCGTGGACATGAAGACTCCTGCGGACGACGGGGACGATATCGGTCGGGTGGATTCTACGGTCGCTTTCTTAACGAAACGTTAAGCAGGCGTCGCCACAATCGTTCTCCGCTGGACTTTCGCTGTTCCTGATCCTGACCCACGCGACCTTTCGAATCTTTCGGATCCGTATCGGTCGTCCGCACGGGAGACTCTTTCACCATGGCACCTTCGACGAGCGAGCGATGGCGCGCCTACCTGCAGGTCGCCGCGCTGGCGGGCATGTTCATTCAGTGTTTCGTGCTGGTGTCGTTGCTTGCCTGGCGCGTACCCGAAACATTTTTCACCACGATGACGTTTCGTATCTGGGTCGTCATCGCGGTCGCCACTGCAATCCTTTCGGCCTGCAAGCTTGCCGACGTCGCGTTCCGGGCCGCGGTTGCATGCGGCTACGTGCGCGTGACAGGAATCGATCGCCGCACGGTAGTTGTGTCATCTGAATGCGCGTATCGTCGCTTGGTCGTCCTTCATATCCGGCTCCACGGGAATCGATACGGCGGCGCGTACGGGTGAATCCGCGTGCGCGCGGCGGCTCCCGGGTGTCGTGGTCGTACGGGTCACCACTGGGGAGAAGCATGGTTTTGCTGCATGTGCTGCGCGCGCTGGCCGGGGCAATGTCGATCGTCTGCGGGCTGGGCGTGTTACTGGGCATTGCATACACGCTCACGGCCAGCGTGCTGGTCGGCCGGTTCTTTTCCCGGGCGGCGGCCGAGCCGCGCGATTATCCGGGCGTCACCGTCGCGAAGCCGCTGCATGGCGACGAGTGGCAACTCGTACAGCATCTCGAAAGCTTCTTCGTGCAGAATTATCCGGGGCCGGTTCAGCACCTGTTCGGCGTGCACGATGCGAACGACAAGGCCCTCGCGGCCGTCGAGGCGCTGCGCGCGCGCTACCCTGACGCGAACATCAAGGTCGTCGCCGATGCGCGGCTATACGGGCCAAATCGCAAGATCGCCAATCTCGTGAACATGCTCGAACACGCGGAGTATTCGGTGCTCTGTCTCGCCGACAGCGACGTGCTGGTCGAGCGCGATTATTTGCGCGCTGTCGTCGGCGCACTGCAGCAGCCGGATGTCGGCATCGTGACGAGCGTGTATCGCGGCATCGCATCGCCGGGCTTCTGGCCCGGTGTCGCCGTTGCGATGACGAACTACCATTTCCTGCCGGGCGTCATTACCGGGCTCTTCATCGGGCGCGCGCGGCCATGCTTTGGCCAGACGATTGCGATCACGCGCGCGACGCTCGAACGCATTGGCGGGCTCACGCGTTTCGCGCATCACCTGGCCGAGGATCATGCGCTGGGCGAAGCGGTGCGGCAGGTGGGCGCGCAGGTCGTCATTCCGCCGTTCGTCGTCGGGCATGCATGTGTGGAAGAGACGTTCGCGAAGCTGTACGCACACGAATTGCGCTGGAGCTGCACGATTCGCGCAGCGGACCGGCTCGGTCACGCCGGCTCGGTGCTGATGCACCCGGTGCCGCTCGCGCTGCTGGCGCTGCTGTTCTCCGGCGGCACGACCGCCGCGTGCGGGCTGGCGGCCGCGGCGCTCGCCGCACGGGCGCTGCTGATGCTGAAAGCGAGCCGGGCGACCGGCGCTGGCCTGCGCGGCGCGCTCTGGCTGCCGTTCGTCGATCTCCTGCAGTTCTTCGTGTTCGTGTCGAGCTTCTTCTCGTCGCATGTCGTGTGGCGCGGCACGCGTTTTCGGGTCGACCGGGAAGGCCTGCTGTCGCCCGCGAGCGAATCATGACGACACCGACGAACCCCGACGTGGATGCCGCGCAGCGGAACGCCGCGCGGGGCGACGCACGGCTGCGCCATGTGGGGCAGGTGGCGGCGCTGGGCGGGCTGGCGCTCGCCGTGTGGCTGATCTGGCGTGAGCATCCGCTGGACATCCTGCATCGCCTGCAGATCGCCGGTGCGGGGCTGTTGCTTGCGGCGCTGGCGCACATCCTGCCGATGCTCGCGAATGCGTGGGACTGGCGGATGCTGATTCGCGGCCCGCGCCGGCCGTCGTTCGCGACGATGCTGAAGCTCGTGTGGATCCGCGAATCGATCAACGGGTTGCTGCCGGTCGCGCGGATCGGCGGCGAGATCGTGTCGTTCGGCCTGCTGCGGCAGGCAGGCGTGCGGCCGGCAACCGCCGTCGCCAGTCTCGTCGCCGACATGCAGCTGACGCTGATCAGCCAGCTCGTGTTCGCGCTGGTCGCGATCGGCTACGTGCTCGAGCATGTGTCGTCCGACACTGCGCGGGTGGCCGGCAACCTCGCGATCGGCATGGCCGCGCTGGTGCCGGTGCTGCTGCTGTTCGCGCTGGTGCAGCATGCGCGGCCGTTCGAGCGCGCGATGCGCGTGCTCAACCGTGTCACGAGCGGCAAGGTGGTGGCGCTGGTCGGCGAATCGGCGCGCACCGATCAGTCGATCCGGATGATCTGGAGAAAGACCGGCATCGTCGTGCGTTATCTCGTGATCTGGCAGACGCTGCAGTTCATCGGCTATGCGCTGGAAATCTGGCTCGCGTTGTATTTCCTCGGCGCGGAGCCGACCTTCGCGCAGGCGCTTGCGATCGAGGCGCTGATCCAGCTCGTGAGCAGCATCGCGTTCCTGATGCCGGGCGGGCTTGGCGTGCAGGAAGGCGGGTTCGTGCTGATCGGCGGGCTGCTCGGGTTCGACCCGCCGACCTGTCTTGCGCTGGCCGGCGCCCGCCGTGTGCGCGACCTGCTGTTCTATCTGCCGGGTCTGCTGGCATGGCAGTGGGCGGCCGGTTCGGCGAACCGGCCGGGCGGAACGAAACGCGCGCCGTTGCCCATCGGGGAATCCGCCCGGCCGCATTGATGCCACCGGGCAGCCCGTGCCCGCCACGCGCAGCGGGCGGCGCGGGAATCAGCGTCGTTCGTCGGCGAGATGGCTGCGGATCACGTCCGCGAACGACGTATCGCCCTTCAGCCCGAGTGCTTCCGCGCGCGACGTATCCCAACGGCCCGGCCAGCTGCCGACGATCTTCTCGACACGCTCGTCCGGCACGTGGCGGATCAGCTTCACGACTTCGTCGCCCGCGACCTCGCGCAGCGCCGCGATCATTTCGTCGACCGACACCGACAGGCCGGGCAGGTTGATCACCCGTTTGTTGCCGAGTTTCGCGCTGTCGATCTCGCAGCCCGCGACGAGCGCTTCGATCGCGCCGCGCGGCGACAGCAGCCACAGCCGCGTCGAACCCGGCACCGGGCACACGCTTTCCTCGCCGTTCAGCGGCTCGCGAATGATGCCGCTCGCGAACGACGACGCAGCCGCGTTCGGGCGGCCCGGCCGCACGCTGATCGTCGGCAACCGCAGCACGCGGCCGTCGACGAAGCCGCGCCGCGCGTAGTCGCACAGCAGCAGCTCGGCGATTGCCTTCTCGGCGCCGTACGACGATTGCGGGTTCAGTGCGGTGTCGTCCTGCACGATGTCGGGCAGCGTGCCGCCATAGACCGCGACGGAGCTCGTGAACACGACGCGCGGCCGATGGCCACGCGTACGGCACACTTCGAGCAACGCGCGCGACGCGTCGAGGTTGATCCGCATGCCGAGATCGAAATCGGCCTCGGCCTGCCCGCTGACGATTGCCGCGAGGTGGAAGATCGCGCCGGTGCGCGTGTCGATCGCGCTGTCGAGCACCGCGCGGTCGGCGATGTCGCCGACGATCGACGTCACGCGCGCGTCGCCGAAATCGCTGCCTGCGACGACGTCGAGCAGCACCAGCTCGTCGATCTTCTCGCTGCGGCCGTCGGGGCCAGTCAGTTCGCCGCGCTCGAGCAGCTTGCGCGCGAGACGCTGGCCGAGAAAGCCGGCGCCGCCGGTGATCAGTACTTTCATGTTCTTCACCCTCAAAGGAATACGGGAATTACAGGTACGGCTTGAGCCAGCCGAGGCCTTCCGACGTGCCGGCCTTCGGGCGGTACTCGCAGCCGATCCAGCCGTCGTAGCCGAGCGCGTCGATCAGCGCGAACAGATACGGGTAGTTGAGTTCGCCGATATCCGGCTCGTGGCGCTCGGGCACGCCCGCGATCTGGATATGGCCGATGCCCGCGAAATCGCGCTTGAGCTTCATCGCGAGGTCGCCTTCGACGATCTGGCAGTGGTAGCAGTCGAACTGCACCTTCAGGTTCGGCGCGCCGACTTCCGCGCAGATCGCCTGCGCGTCGTCCTGGCGGCTCAGGAAATAGCCGGGCATGTCGCGCTGGTTGATCGGCTCGATCAGGATCGTGATGCCGTGCGCGGCGGCGGCCTGCGTCGCATGCCGCAGGTTCGCCAGGTAGGTGTCGCGATGGCGTGCCCGGTCGGCGCCCGGCGGCACCATGCCGGCCATCACGTGCAGCTTCTTGTTGCCGAGCACGCGCGCATAGTCGAGCGCCTGGTCGATGCCGCGCCGGAACTCGTCCTCGCGGCCCGGCAGCGATGCGGTGCCGCGTTCGCCCGCGGCCCAGTCGCCGGGCGGCGCGTTGAACAGTGCCTGTTCGAGGTTGTGCGTGTCGAGGCGCGCGCGGATGTCCTCGGCGGCGAAGTCGTACGGGAACAGGTACTCGACGGCCTTGAAGCCGTCGTAGGCGGCAGCGGCGAAACGTTCGAGGAACGCGTGCTCGGTGTACATCATCGAGAGGTTGGCGGCGAAGCGTGGCATGGCAGCGGGTCCTGTGAATGAATGGGGCGGGGCGCACGGCGCCCCGCGTCGAATGGCGGCCGGATCGTTCGTCTGGTGAATCAGCGGTTCACGAGTTTCGCGGGCGTGAGCCACACGGCGATCGCGCCGATCACGAGCATCGCGGCGAGCACGTACATGCCGGACGCCGTGCTGTGCGTGGCGTCCTTCAGGTAGCCGATCACGTACGGGCTCGCGAAACCGGCGAGGTTGCCGACCGAGTTGATGATCGCGATCCCGGCCGCGGCTGCGGAGCCCGCGAGGAACGCGGTCGGCAGCGACCAGAACAGCGGTGCGCAGGTCAGCACGCCGCCCGCCGCGAGCGACAGGAATACGATCGACACCGCCGTATTGTGCGAGTACGACGCGGCGACCGCAAACCCGACCGCACCCATCAGCGCCGGCACGATCAGGTGCCAGCGGCGTTCGCGGCGCTTGTCCGCGCTGTGGCCGAACAGGTTCATCACGACGATCGCGACGAGGAACGGGATCGCCGACAGCAGGCCGATCTGCAGCGTATCGGTGATGCCGGTCGATTTGACGAGCGTCGGCATCCAGAACGTGAGACCGTACTGGCCCGTGACGAACGCGAAGTAGATCAGCGACATCCACCACATGCGCGGGTCCGAGAACACGGCCTTCAGCGAATGGCCGTGCTGCTGCTGTTCCTGCGGCTGCGCGGCGATCTCGTCCTCCAGCAGCTGCTTCTCGCGCTCGTCGAGCCACTTCGCGCTGCGGATGCTGTTGTCGAGATACAGGATCGTCGCGATGCCGATGAGCACGGCCGGCACGGCTTCGATCATGAACATCCATTGCCAGCCGTGGAAGCCCGAGCCGCCGTGGAAGCGCTCCATGATCCAGCCCGACAGCGGGTTGCCGAAGATGCCCGACACGGGGATCGCGGACATGAACACCGCGATGATCTTCGCGCGGCGATGCGACGGGAACCAGTACGTGAGGTACAGGATCACGCCCGGATAGAAGCCGGCTTCCGCGAGGCCGAGCAGGAAGCGCAGCACGTAGAACTGCGTCGGCGTCTGCACGAACGCGAACAGTGCGGACAGCAGCCCCCACGTGATCATGATCCGCGCGATCCAGATGCGTGCGCCGAGGCGGTGCATCAGCAGGTTGCTTGGCAGTTCGAACAGAAAATAGCCAAGAAAGAAAATGCCGGCGCCGAGGCCGAACACGGTTTCGCTGAACGCGAGATCCTGCGACATCTGCAGCTTCGCGAAGCCGACGTTCACGCGGTCGAGATACGCGACCACGTAGCAGAGCATCAGGAACGGCACGATGCGCCAGAACACTTTCTTGTAGGTGCGGTCGAGTTCCGCGGCATGGGCGGGCGCGGCGGGCGAGCGGCCAGCGGCCGCGTCGAGAGCAGTCATCGTCGTCTCCAATGATGTCGTGTGCCGGCGGCGCGTACGTCGCCGGTCGTGTGTGTGCTGACGGAAAGGCCCGCGCACACGGCGGGCATGAGAATCGTTGCGTGACGCGTCGTTACCAGCGCGCGCCGAAGCTGATGCGCAATTCGTCGAGCGCGGCGTCGTCGAGCGGCTCGGGTTTCGGGTGCGTCATCAGCCACAGTCGCGCCGTTTCCTCGAGTTCCTCGAGCGCATACGACGCGTGCGGTACCGACGGCCCCCACATCACCGGGCCGAGGCGCTCGAGCAGCACGCCGCGCACCTGGTCGGCGAGCGCCGCGACCTCGGCCGCGACGGCCGGATCGCCGGGGCGGCGGTAACGGATCAGCGGAATGTGACCGACCTTCATCACGTAGTACGGCGTGATCGGCGGCAGCACGTCGGTGTCACGCCACACGCCCGCGAGCGTCAGCGCGACGAGGTGCGTCGAATGCGTGTGGACGACGCCGTTCGCTTCGGCGTTGCGCGCGTAGATGCCGCGATGCAGCGCCAGCGTCTTCGACGGCTTGCCGCCCGATACGGGCTGGCCGTCGAGGCCGACCTTCGCGATGTCGTTCGGGTCGAGCCGGCCGAGGCATGCGTCGGTCGGCGTGATCAGCCAGCCGTCCGTGAGGCGCGCGCTGATGTTGCCGGCGCTGCCGACCGCGTGGCCGCGCGCATACAGGCTCGCGCCGACCACGCAGATCTCTTCCCGCAGTTTCGCTTCGTCGCTCATCGTGCGGCTCCGTCCAGCGCGCGCAGCGCCTTGTCGAAAAAGTCCGTGGTGCCGAAGTTGCCGGACTTCAGCGCGAGGCCGAGCGGCTGCGCATCGATGGTGGCCGTTGCCGGCACGCCCGGATCGATCTGCGCGCCGATCTGCAGCGACTTCACGTCGAGCGCCTGCACGACCGCGCCGGATGTTTCGCCGCCGGCGACGACGAACTTGCGCACGCCGAGATCACGCAGGCCGCGCGCGATCGCCGCGAGCGTGGCTTCGACGAGATGGCCGGCCGCGTCGACACCGAGTGCCTGCTGCACGGTTTTCACTTCGTCGGGCGTCGCGGTCGCGTAGATCAGCACGGGCTGCGGCAGGTGCGAGCGCGCGAACGCGAGCGCCTGGTC
>NZ_JAAGPG010000904.1:0-2294 GCF_017104665.1 Burkholderia sp. Se-20378
TATGCGCGCACCAAGCCGCCCGCGCCGAGCTTCACGCCACCGTAGTAACGCACGACCGCACCCAGCACGCCGTCGAGATCGTGATGGCGCAGCACTTCCAGGATCGGCCGGCCCGCCGTGCCCGACGCCTGCCCGTCATCCGACCTGCCCGCTTGGCACGCCGCCCGCCACGCCCCGCGCCCATCCGTGGCCGTCGGGTGTTCCTCGCGCAGGCGCTCCAGCGCCTGCATCGCGGCGCCGCGGGCGGCGTCGGCACGACCGGGGTCGTCATCTTCATCGGCTCGCCCTGCGGCGTCGGCGCCGGTTCGGGCAGCGGCGTGACGGGTTCCTTCTCGGCGGCCTTGACGGTCGCGCGGTCGCGGCGGGCCGGGTCGATCTTCAGGAAATGCTCGACGAGATTGAAGAAGCGCTCGTAGAACACGCCGGCGGGAATCGTCTCGCTGGCGGTCTTGACGAGTGCATCGTCGCTCGACCCGATCGGCAGCGACAGCGAGCCGAACACGCTGAGGCCGACGCTGGCCGACGTATTCGACTTCTTCAGCGTGTAGCGATCCTGCACCGCGTTCACGTACGCGATGCTCGACGAGCCATCGGCGTTCGCGTCTGCGCACACGACGTGAAACTCGATCACGACGTGCATGTCGTTGTTCGGCTGGAAATTCTTGCTGCCGTCGACCGCATCGTTGCGCGACGACGACACCACATACCCTTGGCTCAGCAGCGCGCGCCGCGCGGCCTCGCAGGCCGCGTCGGATTTCGAGTGGAACGTATGCGCATACGGGCTGCTGGTCGCGTCGAACTGTTCCTGCTGGTAGATCGGCTTGGGCGGCGACGAGCACGCCGCCAGCACGGTCGCGGCCGCGAGCGCGCACGAAACGGAAAACAGGCGAAATCGGTTGTGCATGGCGTCTTTCAGAAGGCTTGGCGAGAGGTCGCGCAACGGCGGGGCCTGGATGAAGCGCGCGGCAATCTCGTAAGGCCGGGGCGCCATTATAGTTTCGTTTGATGTCGCACTCGCTTCAGTCGGCCGATGCGCCGCGTGCGGCGGCCAGCAATTGCGACGTCAGCGGATGGTGTTCGCCGCGCCGCGAGCGGATCGCGTGGATCTCCTCGGTCACGTCGCCCGCGCGCCCGAGTCGCCGCAACCCGCGCAGCAGCGACGCATCGTTCGCGCCGAGTTCGCTCAGCGGAAACACGCCGAGCCCGCGCGCCGCGAACACGGCCATCAGCGCGCTGTCCTCGAATTCCCCGGCCACGCGCGGCACGATCCGTTCGCCTTCCAGCCACAGGTCGAGGCGCGCGCGCAGCGCCGAATGCGCGGTCGGCAGCAGCACGGGCAGGTCGGCGAGGCACAGCGGAAAGTGCTGCCGCGCGGCCGGCGTGACGAGCGCCGCGGGGCCATACCAGTCGACCGGCGACGCGACGAGCCGCTCGCTCGTCACGCGCAGGTTCGAACCGGACGGCGCCCCCTGGCCGGCCAGCACCAGGTCGAGATGATGCAGCGCCAGCTCCGCGAGCAGCGCATCGTGCTCGCCTTCGTGGCACAGCAGCCGCAGCGTGGGCGTATCCAGCACGGGCGCGAGGATCGCGTGCGCGGCGAGCTTGGAGATGCCGTCCGCGAGGCCGACCGCGAGCCGCACGGTCGGCTGGCTGGCCGCCGCGCGCACTTCGTCGGGGATCAGCCGCCCCATTTCGAAGATCGCCTCCGCGCGTGCAAACGCGGCCTGGCCGGCGTCGGTCATCGTGACGCCGCGCCCGGCCGGGCGCAATAACTGGTGCCCGAGCGCTTTTTCGAGCTCGCGCACCTGCGCACTGATGGTCTGCACGGCCATGTCGAGCCGCGCGGCCGCGCGCGCGAAGCCGCCTTCCTTCACGACGACCCAGAAGTAGTACAGATGTCGGAAATTGAGCATCGGATCGTAATTTCGGAAAAACCGAACCAAAAGTCAGATTCTCTCTGATTTTTCCGAAGTCCGGGGCGGCATATCATCTGGCTTTCCACTTTCGTATCGGCCCATTTCATGGACTACCTGCTGACGCTTGCCGTTGACCCCGCCGTCTGGGCTGCGCTTCTGACGCTCGTCGTGATGGAAGTCGTGCTCGGCATCGACAACCTGATCTTCATCTCGATCCTCAGCAACAAGCTGCCCGAGGCGCAGCGCGCCCGCACGCAGCGCCTCGGCATCGCGCTCGCGCTGGTGATGCGCCTCGCGCTGCTCGGCAGCGTCGCGTGGATCGCGAGCCTCACCGAACCCGTGTTCACGCTGTTCGACCATGCGTTCTCGTGGCGCGAC
>NZ_JAAGPG010000905.1:0-2125 GCF_017104665.1 Burkholderia sp. Se-20378
TCGCATTGCGCACCGGCGGCGCGCCGGCAGCCGCATATTCGGCGGCCGTGTCGAGTTCGAGCGCGTCCGCGAACAGCCGGTGCACGGCCGCACCGTTCGCTTCGCGGCGCAGCGCGCCCGCACCGACAGCCACCGCGCGGTCGAGATAGCGCGCGAGCCGCGTACGGACGTCGGCCAGCGGCGAACCCGGCGCGAACACCGTCTCGAACGCCGCGCCGCACAGGATGCCGACCACCACGTACAGGAATCGCGCGGTCGCGATGTCGAATGCGTGCAGCGGCGCGGAGACGGCGTCCATCGCGATGATCGCCGCCGTATAGCCCGCGAGCACCGCCGCATACGCGCGGAAATTGCGCAGGAAGGTCGCGACGCCCGCGCACAGGCCGATCCACGCGGCGAGCGCCGGCAGGAACAGCTCGGGCGTCTGCGCGAACGCCCCGGTCAGCACGAGCGCGACGGCCGCGCCGATCGCGGTGCCGAGAATCCGGTACTGGCTCTTCGACAAACCCATCCCGCGGCTGCCCTGCGCGACGATCCACACCGTCGACGCAGCCCATTTCGGGTCGTCGAGATTCATCCGGAAGGCAATGTAGAGCGCAAGCAGCGACGCCGCCGTGTTGCGCAATGCGAAGCCGAGGGCGCCGGGCGGCAGCGTGGGCCGGGCGTCGCGCAGCGCGGTGCGCACGGCCGCGAGGGGCGGCAGAGAGGGCAAGGCGAATTTCATGCGGCGAGCATACGGGGGCGCGCCGCCGCCACTAAGAGGCGCGGACAGGATGCGTTATTGCACCGGGCGGGATAATCGCCGCCGCACGAAGCGATTCGGCCGACGCAGGTAAGATGCGCGCAGGTCGAACACTGAAGCACCCCGTATGGACTTCGAAAGCATCCGGATATTCCTGCGCGTGGTCGAGCGCGGCAACTTCACCGCCGCCGCCACGCATCTCGACATGCCGCTCAGCCGCGTGAGCCGCAAGGTCAAGCAGCTCGAGGACGATCTCGGCGTCCAGCTGCTGTACCGCACCACGCGCCGCGTCTCCGTCACCGAGGCCGGGCGCGACTACTACGAGCGCTGCCTGCGCGCCGAGGACATCCTGCTCGACGCGGACCGCCAGGCCCGCGCGCTGCGCACGGCGCCGGAGGGCATGCTGCGCGTGCTGGTGCCCTACTCGATCGGCCTGTTCGAACTGGAGCCGGCGCTCGCCGAGTTTCGCCGGCGCTACCCGCTGGTCCAGCTCGTGCTGATCTACGACAACAACCCGCTCGATCTCGTCGAGCACGGCTTTGACGTGGCGCTGCGCGCGGGCGTGCTGACCGATTCCAGCTACATCGCCCGCTCGCTCGGCTGGTCGCAGGCGAAGCTGGCCGCGAGCCCCGCCTATCTCGACCGCGTCGGCCGGCCCGCCACGCCGCAGGATCTCGCGCAGCACGACCTGCTGCTCGTCGGCCGCGACGCGCCCGGGCTGACGCTGCGGCTCACCAATGCGGCCGGCGAAGTGGCCGACGTGCCGGTGCGGCCGGTGCTGATCACCAACGAATCGGTGACGGTGCTGCGCCAGGCCGCGAGCGGCGGCGGCATCGCGCTGGTCTCGACGCACTACACGGCCCGCCGGCTCGAACGGAACGAGCTCGAAATCGTGCTGCCCGACTGGCACCGGAGCGACGACGTCGAGCTGCACGTGCTGTATCCGCGGCGCGCGACGCTCGACAGCAAGGTGCGCGCGTTCGTCGAATTCCTGGCGGAAGTGTTCGACGATTGGCGAACCGCACCATAACCGGCACGGTTCGCACACCGATTATTGCAGCAAGCGAAATCGATTAATGAGCCGGCCCGTGTTGATGGCGGCTCGCCACATCGTTAGCCTGTCGCGATGCAAAACCAATCCACACGCGACGGCAGCCGCCTGACCGCTGCCCGCAGGCGCGTCACGCGCGTCCCGCCATCCTGACCGGCAGCATCCCGCCTCCCGAAGCCCGCCACGGCTTCGTGCATCCGATCGAGCAGCACGTCGCACGCGTCGGCCCCGTCTACCGGGTCGCGTCGCGCACGCCGCGCCCCCTTCCATTCAGCAGCCGCACCGCGCCTGCGTCGCTTTCGCGCGCGCGTGCGCGGCCGCGTGCGACGGCG
>NZ_JAAGPG010000906.1:0-1967 GCF_017104665.1 Burkholderia sp. Se-20378
CGCGTCGTCGCCGCCCGGCGCGCCGCGCCGCGCGCGCGGCGGCGCGAGCTGGCTCGTCTCGCCGTCCGTCGCGGTGCTGCTGCTGTGGATGTCGATTCCGCTCGCGATGACGATCTGGTATTCGTTCTCGCGCTACAACCTGCTGAACCCGGACGTGAAGGGTTTCGCCGGGCTCGACAACTATCGCTTCCTCGCGACCGATCCGTCGTTCCTGCCCGCGATCTGGCACACGCTCGTGCTGATCGGCGCAGTGCTCGCGATCACGGTGATCGGCGGCGTGCTGATGTCCGTGCTGTTCGACCGCAAGTTCTACGGGCAGGGCGTCGCACGCCTGCTCGCGATCGCGCCGTTCTTCGTGATGCCGACGGTGTCCGCGCTGATCTGGAAGAACATGATCCTGCACCCGGTGTACGGGCTCGTCGCGAACGCGATGCGTGCGCTCGGCATGACGCCGATCGACTGGTTCGCCGATTACCCGCTCACCGCCGTGATCATCATCGTCGCGTGGCAGTGGCTGCCGTTCGCGTTCCTGATCCTGTTCACCGCGATCCAGTCGCTCGACCAGGAGCAGAAGGAAGCCGCGCGCATCGACGGCGCGGGCCCGATCGCGATGTTCTTCTACATCACGCTGCCGCACCTGAAGCGCGCGATCGCCGTGGTCGTGATGATGGAGACGATCTTCCTGCTGTCGATCTTCGCGGAGATCTACACGACGACCGGCGGCGGCCCCGGCGACGCGACGACCAACCTGTCGTACCTGATCTACGCGCTCGGCCTGCAGCAGTTCGACGTCGGCCTCGCGTCCGCGGGCGGCATCATCGCCGTCGTGGTCGCGAACGTCGTGTCGTTCTTCCTCGTGCGGATGCTCGCGCGCAACCTGAAGGGAGAGTACGAGAAATGAGCGACCTGACCTTCGAAGGCCGGCGCGTGCCGGCCGTGTTCGACCTCGTGCGGCGCGCGCTGCCCGGCACGCTCGCGTGGCTGATCGCGCTGCTGCTGTTCTTCCCGATCTTCTGGATGGCGATCACCGCGTTCAAGACCGAGCAGCAGGCGTATGCATCGACGCTGTTCTTCATCCCGACGCTCGACAGCTTCCGCGAGGTGTTCGCACGCAGCAACTACTTCGCGTTCGCATGGAATTCGGTGCTGATCTCGGCGGGCGTCACGGTGATCTCGCTGCTGTTCGCGGTGCCGGCCGCGTACGCGATGGCGTTCTTCCCGAACCACCGCACGCAGAAGGTGCTGCTGTGGATGCTGTCGACGAAGATGATGCCGTCGGTCGGCGTGCTCGTGCCGATCTACCTGCTGTGGAAGAACGCGGGGCTGCTCGATAGCGTGTCGGGTCTCGTGATCGTCTACACGCTGATCAACCTGCCGATCGCGGTGTGGATGACCTTCACGTACTTCAACGAGATCCCGAAGGACATCCTCGAAGCCGGGCGCATCGATGGCGCGTCGACGTGGCAGGAGATCGTCTACCTGCTGATGCCGATGGCGCTGCCGGGGCTCGCGTCCACCGCGCTGCTGCTCGTGATCCTGTCGTGGAACGAGGCGTTCTGGAGCATCAACCTGTCGAGCTCGAACGCGGCGCCGCTCACCGTGTTCATCGCGTCGTACTCGAGCCCGGAGGGATTGTTCTGGGCGAAGCTGTCCGCGGCATCGTTGCTCGCGGTCGCGCCGATCCTGATCGTCGGCTGGCTGTCGCAGAAGCAGCTCGTGCGCGGGCTCACGTTCGGAGCCGTCAAATGACCGCGATGAATGTCCTGATCTGCGATTGCGACGGCGTGCTGATCGACAGCGAGGCGGTGGCGGCCGACGTGCTCGTGCGCGAACTCGATGCGCGCTGGCCGGGCGTCGACGCGCGGCCGGCCGTGATGCCGCTGCTCGGGCTGCGTATCGAACGCGTGCTGGCTGGCGCGAGCGAGGCCGTCGGGCGCTCGCTGTCGAACGACGACGTCGTCGAAATC
>NZ_JAAGPG010000907.1:0-246 GCF_017104665.1 Burkholderia sp. Se-20378
TGGCAGGAGCATTAAAAAAAAAAAAAAAAAAAAAACACACACACCACGTCGCTCCACTCAAAAAACAACATAACTAACATTCTTCCACTTCTTGTTACCACTATACACCACTCTCATCGCACACCTCAAACACATCACTCAGATACCGACTTACATCATACTCATGACCTCACTCACACCGTCTACTACCGATCTCTAAACGACATCTATTGTTACCTATATTCGCGCCCGCTCACGTCGACATCA
>NZ_JAAGPG010000908.1:0-2236 GCF_017104665.1 Burkholderia sp. Se-20378
TGCGCGGCCATGCGGCGCGCGTCGAGGCCGCGCAGTTCGCGGGCCAGGACGCCGACGTGCTCGTGCGCCTCGATGCCGATCGCGACGTGCTCGTGCGCGCACGCGTGCCGGGACACCGGTGTCCGGCCGTCGGCGAACGCGTCGCACTGGTGGTGGATGGCGCGGTGATGGCGTACGCGCGCTGAGCGGCGCGGCACGCCGCTACGCGCTTTTGCTCGCGTTCACACGCATTCAGGCATCGGCGCAGCCCGCATCCGACAACGGCCGGAACGTCCGGCCCTCCGTCTCGACCGTCGCGCCCAGCAGCCGCGCGAGCCCCTTCGCGCCTTCGCGCATCACGACGTCGTGATTCCATCGGAACAGCGGGCGACCGAGCGGCTCCAGCCGGTTCATCCAGCGCACGTGCGTGCGGATGTGCCAGTCGTAGCGCACGATCGTACGGGCGCCGTCGGCAACGAACGACCAGCATCCGTCGCCTTCGATCGCGCCGCTCGCACGGCCTTCGAGCGCATGCGGCGGCTCGACGCGTCGCACGCGCATGTCGAACGTCAGCCGATACGGCAGCGCCCCCTTCCACGTGTACCGGTGCAGCGCGCCGACGCCGCGCGCATCGCCCGGCTCGATCTCGACGGTGCTCACGGCGCCCTTCCACCAGTCGGGCCAGCGGTCGACCTGGTAGATCGCGTCCCACACCACCGCAAGCGGCGCGTCCACGCGCCAGGTCGTCGAGAACCGGTATTCCGCCATGCAGCCTCCGGCCTGCCCGTCAGGGGCAGGAGTCTGCGCACCGTTCAGGGCGCGAAGAAGCGTTCGGGAAACGCGACGTCGATCTCGACGTCGTCGAGCGTCACGGTTTCGAGCGGCACGTCGTCATCGTCCGCGAAGCTGACGACCTTCAGCGGAAAGCCGTCCTCGGTATCCAGCCACAGCCGGTAGCGATGCACGCCGTCGACCACATGGGCGGGCGCGCCCGTGACCGACACGCGCAGCGCGGTCCGGCCGCCGACCGCCTCCTCGCCTTCGGTCACCGTCGCGCCGCCTTCCTGCAGCGCATGGACGTTGCGCAGCAGTTCGCCGACGTCCGACCGGTCGACCCGGTGGCCGCTGCGGTCGCGCACGAGCGGATTGGACGGCGACAGCGTCAGCGCGGGCGGCGCATGCGCGCCGAACGGGCGCAGCCGCACCTTGCCGTCGCCGGGATCGTAGGCGAGCACCGCGCCGTGATGCGGCGACACGAAATCCATCCGGACGAAGCCCGGTTTCAGGTACGCGTAGCGGATTTCGGTGTGCTCGCCGCTGCGCGCGGACGAGCGGATCGTCGCGCGGTACGAGCGGACGTGGTCGAAATGCGCCTGCGCGACAGTCACGGGATCGGCGGTCATGCTCGCTCCTATCAGGCTCGCGGCCAGCAACGCGGCGATCACGGCGCCGCCTCGACATCGAGCACGCCTTCCATCCCGCGCTCGCGATGGCTCCTGAAAAACAGCAGCCGATGCGTGCAATAGTAGGCGAACCGGCCCGGCTGCGCCGGCGTGAAGCGAAACGTCTTCGGCGTCGTGGCGAGCTCGGTGTGCACCGTGATGCCGGCCTGCGGCGCATCGATCTCGAAGCTGTGCGGCACCAGGCCGGGCTCGGCCGACACGGTCAGCTCGACCGGCACGTGCGCCCGCACGATCACGTGGTTCGGTCGGAAGAAATAGCTGCCGCCGACGATCGCCACCCGCTGCACGCCGTCGGCGTCGACGGGCACGCGCACCGGTGCGTCGCCGTCCGCCCACACCAGCACGCTGCCCGCGGCGAGCGCCGCCAGCGCCAGCATCGGCACGAGCCCCTTCGTCAACGTCGTCTTCATCGCCTGCTCCGTACCGGCGCCGCGCGCGTTACCCCTTCCACGCGTCGGTCGGGCCGCCGAGTTCGCCACACGCGTCGATCGCGAGTTCGCGCAGGCGCCGTTCGTCGCCCCGGCCGGACAATGCATAGCCCATTCCGCGATCCGACCAGAAATACGTGTAGCGGTCGCCGGCCGACATTGCCTGCGGCGCGAGGCGCCGTGCGTCGTAAGCCGTCATGTACAGCGTCACGCGCTCGCCGTCCGCGCGCTGGTACATGAGTTGCGCGGCCGGCCCCGCTTCGCCGGGGAGCAGCCGGCCGCCGAGCAGCGCGTAGCGATCGGGAGAGCGTCGGGGAGGGAAAGAGTGTGCGCAAGCGTGTAGAGCTAGGTGGGTGACGGACCAGA